>CABRZK010000012.1 GCA_902475415.1 uncultured Eubacterium sp. | reverse complement strand
CCCATATCAATGATATAATCTGCCGTCTTGATCACATCCAGATTATGTTCAATGACAACCACCGTATTGCCGCCATCTGCCAGACGATGCAGAATCTCGATCAGTTTATGAACATCCGCAAAATGGAGTCCCGTTGTCGGCTCATCCAGAATGTAAATCGTCTTGCCGGTACTGCGCTTGCTCAGCTCTGTCGCGAGTTTGATGCGCTGTGCCTCTCCCCCGGATAAGGTCGTAGAAGGCTGTCCCAGACGCACATAAGATAATCCAACATCATATAAAGTCTGAATTTTACGCTGAATGGAAGGTACATTTTCAAAAAATGTCAGCGCTTCTTCTACGGTCATATCCAGCACGTCGTAAATACTTTTTCCTTTGTATTTTATTTCCAGTGTCTCACGATTATAACGTTTTCCCTGACACACTTCACATGGCACATAGACATCCGGTAAAAAATGCATCTCAATCTTTAAGATTCCGTCGCCAGAGCAGGCTTCACATCGTCCGCCCTTTACATTAAAGCTGAAGCGGCCTTTCTTATAACCTCTTGCCTTTGCATCCGGTGTCGCCGCAAACAGATCACGGATCTGATCAAATACACCAGTATACGTTGCCGGATTGGATCGCGGGGTTCTGCCGATCGGAGACTGATCGATACAGATGACTTTATCCAACTGATCCAGACCATCAATTCCTTTGTGTTTTCCCGGAATACATCTTGCACGGTTCAACGTTCTTGCCAGATGTTTGTACAAAATTTCGTTCACCAGGGAACTTTTTCCAGAACCGGACACACCGGTCACACAGGTCATAACACCCAATGGTACTTTTACGTCGATATTCTTCAGATTGTTTTCCTGTGCACCGCGCACCGTCAGAAATCCTGTCGGTGCTTTCCGCTCCTTCGGCACCGGAATTGAAAGTCGTCCACTCAGATAAGCTCCGGTCAGAGATTTCTCACAGGCCATGATGTCTTCCACGGTGCCTGTGGCAACCACTTCGCCGCCATGCTCACCGGCTCCTGGTCCGATATCCACAATATAGTCAGACGCACGCATGGTATCCTCGTCATGCTCCACAACGATCAGCGTATTTCCAAGCTCTTTCAAATTCTTCAATGCAGCCAAAAGTTTATCATTATCTCTCTGATGAAGACCGATACTCGGCTCATCCAGAATATAAGCTACACCGACAAGCCCGGATCCAATCTGTGTCGCCAGACGGATACGCTGCGCCTCACCACCGGATAATGTACCTGTCGCTCTCGACAATGTCAGATATTCCAGACCAACTTCTTTTAAAAATCCGACTCTTGCCCGGATTTCTTTTAAAATCTGGTCGCCAATCAGATGTTGCTGTGGTGTCAGTTCCAGACCTTCCAGAAATACACACAGATCTTTGACTGACATGGACGTAATTTCATGGATATTTTTATCTGCAATGGTCACTGCCAGGGATTCTTTTTTCAGACGCTGTCCGTGACAGGCTTTACACGGTGTAATGCGCATAAATGTCTCATATTCCTGTTTCGTCAGATCAGAACCGGTCTCACGGTAGCGTCGCTCTACATTACGGATCAGGCCTTCAAATGCCACGTCATACACGCCGACGCCACGCTGCCCACGATAATGTACGACCACTTTTTTCCCGTCTGTTCCGTGCAGAAGCACCTTTCGAACTGCTTCCGGCAATTCTTCGTATGGCGTATCCAGACTGAAATCATATTCTTCTGAAAGTGCCTTTAAAATTGCGTATGTGTAGCTGGAAGGATCACTGGAAGACTGCCATCCCATCACCTGAATCGCACCTTCTGCCAGAGACAGGCTCTTGTCCGGAATCATCAGATCCTCGTCAAATTCCATCTTGTATCCCAGTCCAAAACACTCCGGACAGGCACCAAAGGGATTATTGAAGGAAAAGCTTCTCGGTTCAATCTCATCGATGCTGATGCCGCAGTCCGGGCAAGAAAAACTCTGGGAAAACTGAATCTGTTCTCCACCGATCACATCGACTGTCATCAGACCGTCTGCCAGATCCAGGACATTTTCAATGGAATCTACCAGACGTTTCTCAATGCCTTCTTTTACAACAAGTCGATCAACAACGACTTCAATATTATGCTTTTTATTTTTTTCCAGACTGATTTCTTCGGTCAGTTCATACACACTTCCGTCTACCTGTACACGTACATAACCGCTGCGTTTGATACTTTCCAGTAATTTTTGATGCGTACCTTTCCGTCCTCGAACCACCGGCGCCAGAAGCTGGATTTTTGTCCGTTCCGGAAGCTGCATGATCTGATCTGCCATCTGATCCACCGTCTGCTTCTTAATCTCTTTTCCACACTTTGGACAATGCGGAATACCGATTCTTGCATACAGCAGACGAAAATAGTCATAAATCTCCGTCACGGTTCCAACAGTAGAACGCGGATTGCGGTTTGTCGACTTCTGATCAATGGAAATTGCCGGAGACAATCCCTCGATTTTTTCCACATTTGGTTTTTCCATCTGTCCAAGGAACTGTCTGGCATAAGAAGACAGGGATTCCATATAGCGTCGCTGTCCCTCCGCATAAATCGTATCAAAAGCCAGGGAAGATTTTCCAGAACCGGACAGACCGGTCAGCACGATAAATTTATCTCTTGGCAATGTCAGATCAATATTTTTCAGATTATGCTCGTTGGCTCCTTTTATTTTAATGTATTGTTGTGCCATTTTTTTATTCTCTACACTTTCTCTTTTTTCTTGTTCTTCCGGTACAGTTTTTCCATAAATATGTCAGATACTCTGTCTGGTACAAAATTCTGTACCGGTGTTCTCTGCAATTGTATTCCTATGCATTCTGCAGCATTTTCTTCAATTCTACCATCTGGTCACGCAACTGCGCCGCAGACTCGAAATTCAGTTCGGCAGCCGCTTTCTTCATCTTCTTTTCTACCTCTTTGACCAGTTTTTCCAGTTCTTTTCTGCTCATGGATTCCGGATCTTTCTTAAATTCCATCTCCTCCTGCGCAACTTTCTTCGAAATACTGATCAGGTCGCGAACCGATTTCTGAATGGTCTTTGGTGTAATACCATGTTCTTCATTATAAGCCATCTGGATTGCACGACGACGTTCCGTCTCATCCAATGCCTGACGCATGGAATCTGTAATCGTATCGGCATACATGATGACGTGTCCTTCACTGTTTCGTGCTGCACGGCCGATGGTCTGGATCAGCGATGTCTCGGAACGCAGGAAGCCTTCTTTATCCGCATCCAGAATCGCCACAAGGGTAATCTCCGGTATATCCAGACCTTCACGCAACAGGTTGATTCCAACCAGTACATCAAACACATCCAGACGCAGATCACGGATAATTTCTGCACGCTCCAGTGTATCAATATCCGAATGCAGATATTTTACTCTGATACCGATTTCGCGCATATAATCCGTCAGATCCTCTGCCATTTTCTTGGTCAGCGTCGTGATCAATACTTTATGACCTGCTGCCGTTTCTTTATTGACCTCACCGATCAGATCATCAATCTGACCTTCCACCGGACGCACTTCCACATGAGGATCCAGCAGACCGGTCGGTCGGATAATCTGTTCTGCACGCAATAATTCATGCTCTTTTTCATATATATTCGGTGTGGCAGACACAAACATCATCTGATCAATGTGACTTTCAAACTCTTCAAAATTCAGTGGACGGTTATCCATTGCAGAAGGTAGTCGAAAACCATAATCCACCAGTGTCTTCTTTCTGGAATAATCCCCTGCATACATTCCCCGGACCTGCGGAATCGTAATATGCGACTCATCCACAATAATCAGAAATTCATCTGGAAAATAGTCAAGTAACGTATGTGGCGGTTCCCCCGGTTTCTGACTGGACAAATGTCTGGAATAATTCTCAATACCACTGCAAAATCCCGTTTCCCGCAGCATTTCCACATCAAAATTCGTCCGTTCCGCAATACGCTGTGCCTCAATCAGCTTGTCCTCGCTCTTGAAATAACGAACCCGTTCTTCCAGCTCTTTTTCAATCTCTTCTGCCGCACGATTGATTGTTTCCTGCGGTACGACATAGTGCGACGCCGGAAAAATACTGATATGCTCCAGACGGTTCTTAATCTCCCCCGTCAGTACATCAATCTCTGTAATCCGGTCAATCTCATCTCCGAAAAACTCCACGCGAACAGCTGTCTCTCCACGATCTGCCGGGAAAATTTCAACTGTATCTCCGCGAACCCGAAAGGTACCACGATGAAAATCCATATCATTTCTCGTATACTGAATGTCAATCAACTGGCGGATGACTTCATCACGGTCCTTTTCCATCCCCGGTCGCAGAGAAACCATCATTTTTTCAAAATTTTCCGGTTCACCCAGACCATAAATGCAAGATACAGAAGAAATGATAATAACATCTTTTCGCTCAATCAGAGCCGCCGTCGCTGACAGGCGAAGCTTGTCAATCTCGTCATTCACAGAAGAATCCTTGGCAATATAAGTATCCGAAGATGGTACATAAGCTTCCGGCTGATAATAATCGTAATAAGAGACAAAATATTCTACTGCATTATTCGGGAAAAATTCCTTCATCTCACCATATAACTGTGCCGCCAACGTCTTATTATGTGCAATGATCAGCGTCGGTTTGTTTAACTGTTTGATGACGTTTGCCATGGTAAATGTCTTGCCTGATCCGGTAACACCAAGCAGCGTCTGAAACTGGTTGCCTTCTTTAAAACCTTCCACCAGTTCTGCAATCGCCTGTGGCTGGTCTCCGGTTGGCTGATATTGTGATACTAATTCAAAATGATCCATATAATTTCTCCTGATAAGCCCTAATCTATCTATGATATTTTAGTAATTATAATCCATTCTTAATCAAACTTTCCGAACTCTTTCTACTTGTTTCCGTTTAGTTCGATATCAACTTGTAATATTTTTAACAACATTTATCACTTTACAATACATTCATTTCTAATATCTCAAAACATTCATTATATTTCTTAGTATTCATACATTCCCAGTATATCATTCCAAAATAAAAAAGTACAGAACAAACCGAATGTTTGTTCTGCACTTTGTACCATTATTTCCGTCATAAGCATTATTCGTATCCACACCTCAGACGTTTTCATAGGCTTCATGGCTTTTTTTAATGAAAAATCCAATTTCAACTTCTTTATTTACCACAAAATTCTTCTACTTTCTTCACCGTCTCCTGCTGCTGTTCCTGCGCAGAAATTGTAGCTTCTCCATCTCCTTTTTGCGCACCATAATCGCCATATCCTGCATGATTTCCACCCTGGATGCAAAACTCTTCATAAGCAGATGACATTAATTTTCGTCCCTCTGCGATTTTGTCCATATTAACTACCTGATCATTGCTTCCATAAACAGACAGTACTTTCAAATCTGTATCAGACAGGTCTTTTGTCGAATATGCTGCCAGGAAAATCAATCCATCCAGTTTCTCACTGTTTTTGTCTGCATACACGGCTGCCATGGCTCCGCCCAGAGAATGCCCTGCCAGATACCAGTGATCATAACTGTATGTCTCCATAACCTTGTCCGCACGGTTCATTCCGCAAAATGCCAGATTTCCCGGCATATGCACCAGATAACAGTCAATCCCGTCTGCTGCCAGCTGTTTTAACAGATTTGCATACGCTAGGTCTTCCACCTTCGCTCCCGGATAAAAAATCAGTGCCGCATCATTCCCCGGTCCGTCAAAGAAATACCCATAATCTACCTCTTCCACCATGACATTATCTGTACTCGCCAGTGCAGCCTCCCGATCCTGTACATGATAGTAATTGCCCACATACACAAGCGAAATGATCATCAGTGCGATGATTACTACCAGGCATATCAACCCGGCTTTTTTCGCTCGTTTTCTGTTTTTTTGTTTACTCATTCTCTTTCTTTTCCTCCTGATTTCTCTATCCAGTCTTCCTTACATTTCACCCATACCATACGCAAATTTCCGTACCAGGTGTCCCTGTAAAATTTCTGTAAAAATACAATTTTTCTCTTGACGAACTATTTTTCCTGTATTAAACTAGCCAGGGTTTTAAAATAACCCTGATTTATAATCATACATCAGATTCATGTTTTCTAAAAGTAATTTTTGAAAACATATCTGAACGACGTGTACTCATGAAATATTTCAAACACATAATTCTCAGAGTACATAAATATTAACAGGAGGTGTGATCATGGACAATTGTGATAGTACAGGACAAAGTATGATCTGCGGTGACAGTCGACAGAAACTGAATATGCAGCTGTTCTGGATGATTCACCCAAACCTGCATTTTCATTTCTGACAAACATTTTTATACGGCAAAATTTATGTCATTTCTTTGTATCATCCAATCCTTTTTCAATGGATTTGATATCATCTGTTTGATGATATGATTGATGATATGTTCAGAAAAATTCTCAGATTTTTTATAAATGTTTCTCCCACCGCACAAATTCCTATACTGCACAACAGGTAACTGTAACGTTTGCTTTCGGAATTACGTAAGCGGTGATTTTTTATGCTCTTTTTCAGGCAATATATGTTCAGAGCTGTGAACAATTTTAGGAATAACAGATTTTCCGGTTCAAAATAAAACGGATATTTCTCAAAATCCGTCTGAAAAAGTGCTTAGGAGGAAATGGAAATGAAAAAAACATTAAAAAAACCAAATTATGCAGAAGAATTACTGAAACTCATCCAGAGCCCGTTAAAAAATGAAATATTGCTGAAACGGCTGAATGACTACCACGAGAAAGATATTGCAGATGCACTGGAGCTGCTGTCTTCCCAGCAGCGCAAGAAACTGTATCCGATACTTGGTGCACAGCGACTTGCGGAAATTTTTTCCTACCTGGAAACGCCGACACAGTATCTGTCAGAGCTCACTGTCAACCAGGCTGCTAAAATCGTATCCTTCATGGATTCCGATGATGCCGTTGACGTATTAGAGCAGATGGAAGTATCTGCAAAAGAAAAAATCATAAAACTTCTGGATGCAGATTCCAGCCACGACATTCATCTGCTTCTTTCCTATAGAGAGGACGAGATTGGAAGCATGATGACTACCAATTTTGTGGCCATCGGTAAAGACCTCACGATTCGTCAGGCTATGCGTGAACTAATAACGCAGGCCGGAGAAAATGACAACATTTCGACAGTCTATGTCACCAATGCAGACCATAAATTTTTCGGTGCCATTGATTTAAAAGACCTGATCGTTGCCAGAGACACCGATGCGCTGGAAGATATTATCAGTACTTCTTATCCGTATGTGACAGATCATGAAAAAATCGAAAACTGTATCGAAGAAATCAAAGATTATGCCGAAGATTCCCTGCCGGTTCTGACAGACTCCGGTGAACTCATCGGAATTCTGACCGCTCAGGATATCGTTGAAGCAGTCGATGATGAAATGGGTGAAGATTATGCGAAACTGGCTGGACTGACTGCAGAAGAAGATCTGCACGAGAAAACATCCACAAGCATCAAAAAACGTCTGCCATGGCTGATCATCCTGCTGTTTCTCGGCATGGGTGTCTCTTCCGTTGTCGGAATATTTGAAACCGTAGTTGCCGTGCTTCCGATCGTAATGTGTTTCCAGTCTCTGATTCTGGATATGGCCGGAAATGTCGGCACCCAGTCTCTGGCTGTAACAATCCGCGTCCTGGTAGATGAAACACTGACTGCAAAGCAGAAACTAAATCTTGTATTTAAGGAAATGAAAGTGGGCTTTCTGAATGGTCTGTTCCTCGGCATCCTCTCCTTTGTATTCATCGGCATTTACATCTGCGTATTAAAACATTATCTGCTTGGACACGCCTTCCTTATCTCCGGCTGTGTCGGTTTCTCCCTGCTGGTGGCTATGGTTATTTCCAGCATGGTGGGCACACTGATTCCGATGTTTTTCCATAAGATCAAAATAGATCCGGCCGTTGCTTCCGGTCCGCTGATTACCACCGTAAACGATCTCGTTGCCGTTGTTACTTACTATGGACTTGCATGGTTGCTGTTGATTCATGTGCTGCAGATGATCTGAAAAACAAAGTTATGATAAAATGAGTGTAAACGAGTCAACATGCTTGCATGATTAGCGAGTAATGAATGTTGATCATAGGCTGTTTTGCTCATGATATTAAATGACGAACAAGGCAGTTGTATACGAAATATCAAAATATCTTCCGTATACAACTGCCTTATTTTTTTATAAAAGTTTTTGCATATCCGTTAATTTCACACAGAACTTACATCTGTTTTCTCACAATACTGTACTCATCTCCCGGCCGGTAATACGGGCATTCCCGAAACTGCCCGGTGATGAACCGATACATCTCATCCTGATCCAGATCCTGTGTACACACATAGTACTCATAATCCTCATCATATTCATAATTCATACAGTATTCACAGTTTGAACCTGCACGTTTCTGCTTTTCACTCATGTTCTGCCTCAATTCTGTTTCTATAACATTCCTTATATTCTGACAAACCATACTATAACATGAACTGCTGCAAATATCTACAGAAAGCATGGACTTTGATGCACCGGACACATTATTCTTAATTACAATACGACCGGACCGTTTTCTTTGATATAACGCCAGCCTTCCGGTGTCTTTTCTACTTCCAGACAGCACTGTACGTTCTGAGACGGATCCGGATGATTTTTCCACAGATCATACAGTTTCGGTAAAAATACCGGCCACTGACTTGCCTCGAAATCCTCATGCTCTGTCATAAAGTTCGGCACGATTTTCGCATTCGGATCTTTTTTCAGAATATCAAGAATAAATGCCGGCGGTGCAGATACTTTGGAATTCTGTACCGTTGCTGTAATATGTACACAACCGCCTTCTACATCTTCCCACATATGAACGGTAGAATCCACCATCTCACCAAGGTCGTTAAACACACCCTCGCAGATCACATGTTTCAGACATGTGGTAAATGGGAAGAAATCTTTTAATGCCAGTCTGTGAATTTCTACACCTTCGCCACCAAATACAGCTGCCCCCGGCTCACATGCCTCAGAAATCATATGAACAGAAGCTTCCATACCATACTCTACCGGAGTTTTCACCCATGTAAATTTCTTGTGAGAACCCGGAGCCCACAGATAGTAACCTTTTTCCATATTTGCCCAGAACCAGTCCATCATCTCGGATGTCACACCCGGAAGAAAATGCTGTTTCTGTGACGGAAGTACAAATCCTTTGTCGATATACTCCTGGCTTAACTCCAGTTCCGGCAGTAATGGATCCGGTTTTGCCGGTTTCTCATAGGATGCAAACGGTATGTTTACATTGTCCTGACACGGCAGATAAGTCTGTCCGCAATTTGCAATATAGTTTTTATGTTCACTCATAAAAATAGTCCTCCTTTTTGCCAGCTTTCTTTTATTTTTCGGTCTGCTGGTCTTACCTAATTTTCATTGTAATAGTTTTCTCCTGTCTTGTCCAGAGAAAAATCACTAATCCCTTTTTTCTGAATCTTTCTTAAGAAAATAAGAAGTCCTCTCATACTATGCTATAATTATTTTGTAAAATTTATCAATCACATAGAAATGCTTTTGTATTTTTATAGCTACTTTTAAAGAAAAAGGACAACTATTATCATGGAACAAGCAGATATTTTAATCGTCGATGACAATCCGGAAATCCGGGAAATCATACAGATTCTTCTCTCCGGAGAAGGCTATCAGGTTCACGAAGCTGCCAGCGGTCATCAGGCACTTACGTTATTAAAACAGACTTCCTTTGACCTGATCATTCTGGACATTATGATGCCAGGAATCAACGGCTATCAAACCTGTCTCGAAATACGCAAAATAAGTAATGCGCCAATTCTTTTCTTAAGTGCCCGCACACAGGAAAGTGACAAAACACTTGGCTTTTCCAGCGGTGGCGACGATTATCTGGCCAAGCCCTTTTCTTATGCCGAACTGGTCAGTCGTGCCAAAGCCCTGCTTCGCAGATATCAGGTATATCAGGGAAAACCCGCACTTCCTGCACAAACTTCCGTAGTCACCTATGCACAGCTGACACTGAATGAACAGACACAGGAAGTTACAAAAAATGAGATTCCTGTAGATCTGACAGATACGGAATATTCCATCCTGCACCTGCTGCTGACACATCAGGGACAGATATTTTCCGCGGAACATCTCTACGAATCCATCTGGAACGAGCCGTATTACTATGGCGCAGGCAACGTCATCATGGTTCATATTCGAAATCTGCGCCGGAAAATTGAGGATGATCCGAAAAATCCAGCCTTGATCAAAACTGTCTGGGGAAGGGGCTACCGCTGTGACAAAAAAAATTAACCATTCAAAAGTACATGCTCAGGCAAAACGTTTTTCCTTATTGGGCGAAAAAAATCCACTCTGGAAAATCCCGGGAATTCGTCTGCAATTTCTTGTAACAATCCTGATTTCCGGTATGCTGGCCATCGGCGGTTTCACCCTGACCTGGCATATGATGCCTTATGCATGGAAAGTGGTCCGCCATATCCCCGGAATTGATCTGGATCGCGATGCACTACAGGAAGAACTTTCCAAGCGGGCAAAAAACTATGATCTTCCTGCGGACGGCAAGAACAGGCAGGAACAGGCTGAATTTGAATCTTTTTTTGACTGTCTGGATTCCTATACCGGCATTGCCATTTATGCAGGAGACGGACATTATTGTTGCGCCCAACATACCGCGGATATTGTGCGCAGTAAAAACTGGAACTTCTTTACGCAGATGATTTTTCAGATTACATACAGCAATTATTCGAGTGTATTGCCGCTGAATGGGATTGAAGATTATTTCCATATAGAAATCAGCTTCAAAAATGAAACCGGAGAGCTTTATGTCTCAAGTTTCCACAACTCCAAACTGACTATTCCATGGTTTCTTTGTTCCATCGGCGTTGCCTTGTTTTTCCTGCTTTTACTTCCGCTTCTCTTTTTGCGAAAAAAAGTGCAGGATATCGGAATTCTGAAAGATCACATTCTGCAGATGTCAGGTGGTGACTTGAAGCAACCAGTCAGCCCTATGGGAAATGACGAGCTTGGTGTTCTGGCACTGGAACTGGATCAAATGCGCCAGACACTGTATGCCAACATACAGCAGAAAGCAGAAAGCCATCGTGCCAACCAGGATCTGATCACCGCAATGTCCCATGACCTGCGCACACCTCTGACCATTTTACACGGTTATCTGGATATTCTGGCACTTGGACGTAATCCGGAGCTGCAATCCGAATATATCCGGCGCTGTCTGCAAAAAACAGAGGATATTCAGCAGCTTACCGACCGTATGTTTGAATATTCACTGGTTTACGAACCACCACAGACCCCGGTTTTCACATCGATTCCTCTCAGGTATCTTTATCTTACCCTTGCGGAACATCTGGATTTTCTTCGCCTCGCCGGATTTCAGACTTCTGAAACGATTGCTTCTCTTTCCGGACAAATCAATGGAGACGAAACTTCCCTGAAACGCCTGTTTCAGAATCTGTTTTCCAATATTTTAAAATATGGTGACAAATCGGGAATTGTTACTTTACAGTTTTCTCTGGAACAGGATTCCTTCCGGATCACAATCTCCAATGCGATAAAACCGGATCATTCCGGCATTGAAAGTAACCGGATCGGCTTAAAAAGTGCAGAAAAAATCGCTGCCATACATCATGGAGCACTGACCTTCTGTCAGACAAAAGAAAATCTGTTTATCGTGAATGTAAAGTTTCCTCTGGTAAAAACTTCCACAACATAGTGAAGCCTTCTGCCAACATATTTTTCCGTTTCCGCAAAAAATGGCATCCGATGATACCGTTCTATCACCAGATGCCATTTTCATATACTATTTGTGTAATTCTACCATGAGTGAAAGCAGCTCATGATCAACATTCATCAATCATATGAGTACATTGACTCACTTACACTCATTTCATCCAGATACATGCTCTGGATTTTCTCTCTATGCCATTCTTCCGCAGCACTGTTTGTATTTCTTTCCGCTTCCACATGGGCATGGATCGTTCGGATATACCTTTTTGGTCTCACGTGTCTTTGGTGTTCTCTGTGCAGAATCATCTTTATTAGTTCCTGTCACTTTGGCCACTTCCTCACGTTCTACCTTCTGTTCTACTTTTACATGGAACAGCAGACGGATGGTCTCTTCCTGAATATTGGCCGTCATCTCATCGAACATCTCAAATCCGGCCATCTTGTACTCAACCAACGGATCTCTCTGTCCGTAAGCCTGCAGGCCGATACCTTCACGAAGGATTTCCATATCATCAATGTGATCCATCCATTTACGGTCGATGGTTTTCAGCAGAACCACGCGCTCCAGTTCACGGATCATTTCTTCCTCCGGGAACTCAGCTTCTTTTGCTTCGTATAATTTTACAGCACGCTCTTTGAGCATATGTTTTAACTCATTTGTATTCAGGCTCTGAATCTCTTCATCAGATAATGGCTGCATCGGAATGACCGGAATCAGCAATTCATTTAATTCCACAACATCCCAGTTTTTGCCTTCTTCGTCAGATACACAATGATCTACGGTATCTTCTACACGGTCTGTGATCATTTTATAAATCGCACTGCGCATGCTTTCGCCATCCAGTACACGGCGACGCTCACCATAGATAATCTCTCTCTGATCATTCATAACCTGATCGTACTCAAGCAGGTTTTTACGGATACCATAGTTGTTACCCTCAATCTTCTGCTGTGCTTTCTCAATAGCATTGGAAAGCATCTTATGCTCAATCTGCTCACCGTAAGGAACTCCCATGGCATTGAACATTGTGATCAGTTTCTCAGAACCAAACAGACGCATCAGATCATCTTCCAGGGAGATATAGAAACGGGACTCACCCGGATCTCCCTGTCGACCGGAACGACCACGCAGCTGATTGTCAATACGACGGGATTCATGACGCTCAGTACCGATGATTTTCAGACCACCGGCTGCTTTTGCTGCATCATCCAGCTTGATATCAGTACCACGGCCAGCCATATTGGTTGCAATCGTAACAGCACCGTGTACACCAGCCTGCGCTACGATCTCAGCCTCAAGTTCATGGAATTTTGCATTTAAAACACTGTGCTGAATACCTTCTTTTTTCAGCATTTTGCTTAAAAGTTCGGAAGTCTCAATGGTAATTGTACCAACCAGTACCGGCTGACCTGTCTCATGAGCTTTCACAACTTCCTTCACAACAGCCTCAAATTTTTCCTGTTTTGTCTTATATACCGCATCCTCTTTATCAATACGCTGTACCGGACGATTGGTCGGAATCTCGATAACATCCATTCCATAGATATCACGGAACTCTTTTTCCTCTGTCAGAGCAGTACCTGTCATACCGGATTTTTTCTTATATTTGTTGAAAAAGTTCTGGAATGTAATTGTTGCCAGCGTCTTACTCTCACGTTTTACTTTGACATGTTCTTTTGCCTCAATGGCCTGATGCAGACCATCAGAGTAACGACGTCCCGGCATGATACGTCCGGTAAACTCATCAACGATCAAAATCTGATCATCTGCCACAACATAATCCTGATCGCGGTGCATCAGATTGTGTGCGCGCAGTGCCAGAATGATATTATGCTGAATCTCGAGGTTCTCAGCATCTGCCAGGTTGTCGATTTTGAAGAATTTCTCTACTTTCTCCACACCTTCCTGTGTCAGGTTGATGACTTTATCTTTCTCATTTACGATGAAATCACCGGTTTCCTCGATTTCAATACCCATGATGGCATCCATTTTAGAAAACTCCTGGCTTGCCTCACCACGTTTCATCTGTCTTGCCAGAATATCACATGCCTCGTACAATTTTGTAGACTTGCCACTCTGACCGGAAATGATCAGCGGAGTACGCGCCTCATCGATCAATACAGAGTCAACCTCATCGATGATGGCATAGTGCAGATCACGCTGAACCAGCTGTTCTTTGTAGATCACCATGTTGTCACGCAGGTAATCAAATCCAAGCTCATTATTGGTAACATAAGTAATGTCGCACTCATAAGCTTTTTTACGCTCATCATGATCCATATCATTTAAAACAACGCCAACGGTAAGTCCCAGAAATTCATGTACCTTTCCCATCCACTCAGCATCACGTTTTGCCAGGTAATCATTGACTGTGACGATATGAACACCTTTTCCTTCCAGTGCATTTAAGTATGCCGGAGATGTGGAAACAAGTGTCTTACCTTCACCGGTCTTCATCTCTGCGATACGTCCCTGATGAAGAACGATTCCACCAATTAACTGTACACGGTAATGTTCCATGCCCAGCACACGTTTTGCCGCCTCACGGACTGTCGCAAAAGCCTCCGGAAGCAGATCATCCAGAGTCTCTCCTTTCGCAAGTCTTTCTTTATATTCTTTTGTCTTTCCACGCAGTTCCTCATCGGATAATGCCTGCATCTGCGGACGGTAACTTTCAATTTTATCTGCAATTGCATTGACTGATTTCAGTTCCCGCTCGCTGTGGGTTCCAAAAATTTTTTCTATAATACTCATGTATTTCCCCTGTACCTTTCTTTCTTTGCGGTAAAAAAACCGCTAAACACAAGGTTTATTGTACCACTGAATGAGATATCACACAATACACAATCCCGTTAACGATTTGTGAACTTTTTATAAACGAAGCCCTTTTTTCTATACAAAACCAGACAATCTATGCTATACTTTTCACTTGAAACCCAAACATACTCCAGAGTTTTCTGAATATACAGAAAACTCTGTCTTAGCAGAAAGCTCTGAAGTATATATAATCATAAAGGAGGATTCTTATGAGTTATTTATACAAGACAAAAGGTACCTGTTCTACCCTGATCGAAGTAGAATTAGACGGAGATGTGGTAAAAGATGTCAAATTCACCGGCGGATGCAACGGTAACCTTCAGGCAATTCCAAAGCTTGTACAGGGACTTACCGTAGCCCAGGTAGAAGAAAAACTTTCCGGCATCTCATGTTCCGGACGTCCGACTTCCTGTGGCGACCAGCTGGCAAAAGCCTGTCGTGCCGCACTTGAAGCACAGAATGCATAAACAGGAAATCACTGCACATCTACAGGCATCTGCCATATTTTTCATGGCAGATGCTTTTTTCAAATATTTTCAAATACGAAATATGGTATTCTACCGCCCTGTAATTATCTGATTTCTTTTCCTTATTTTGCATCTTTTCTGTTTATTATATTATTTTTTGTATTTTTTCTAATTTTCTATTGACAAATGCGTTATTGTCTGTTACTATAAGTACAACAAATAAAGAACTTACAGTTCTTACAAAACTACAGAAAGAGAGGTACAGACCACCGGAGACATAATTTAAAATTCAAAACGATACTTAGATGAAGGAGGTACAGTCCAATCTACATTTAAATTTTATTTTCATTTATTATAACGAAAGAGGTACGGTCCAATGAAATAATGATTCAACTTTCATCATTTAAATTTTTGAAAACGAGGTATAGTCCAATGAAATAGTTATTTTCTTTTCATAATTTAAATTCTTGAAACGGAGTACAGACCAATGGACAGGTAAATGAATGAATTAATTTAATCTTATATTTTACATAGTTGGAGGTACAGTCCACCAGAGATTAAAGTAATCAGCAGTTTTTTCTGATACCAGAATTGAATACATGACAGTTACCATAGTAAGCATCAGATCAAGATTCAGATGGCAACGTTCAGATATGAATCGGATCACAAAAGTCATGATTGAATGAGATTTGAAGACGTGGCAGGAAAAGCTCAAAGGAAAATTGAATCAAACAATTGTATAGCGAAACATATCAAAAGAATAAGGAGGAACCTTCCCTTGGAGAGTATATGTTATTAAGGCTACATTGATATCTGTAAAAACAGTATTGATGTAGCCTTTTCTAATGCTTTTTCATCTCGATACAGCTCTTTTTTTCAAGCACATCTCCCTCACTCTCCCGTTTTCTATTGACACACTTCTCTTACAGGTGTAATCTAGTATTGAAAACTACATGTTGTCGTTTTTACAGACAACAAGAAAGGTATACAACTGAAATGAGAGAGATTATCATCACCACAGAAAGTGGTTCCGATCTTCCGGAAAACCTTGTAAAAAAATACGATATTAAAGTAATTCCTATGCATATTGTCATGGACAGCACTTCCTATGCCGATGGTTCTATCAGCGTTGATAAAATTTATGAATATTATAATGAGACAAAAAAAATTCCTACCACATCCGCTGTAAATGTTGGGGAATATATTGATTTCTTTACCAAAATCCGCGCAGAGCATCCTGATTGTGTCATCATGCATCTCGCCTACTCTTCTCTGGCTTCTTCCACTTATCAGAATGCCGAGATCGCCATCCGCGAATTTGATGATATCTACCTGATTGATACCAGAAATGTATCCGGTGGCTGTACAGCTCATCTGGCAAAAGCATATGAGATCATTCAGGAAAAAAAAGATACTGTCACTGATTACAAAGCACTGGCTGAAGAAATCGAATCCTGGAATCAGAAGGTATTCTGTTCCTTTATTCCGGGCAATCTGGATTATCTGAAAGCCGGCGGACGTGTATCCAATGCAGCATACCTCGGTGCTACGCTGCTCCGTCTGAAACCGCTGATTGAGATCGTAGACGGTCAGCTTCTGGCTTCCAAAAAATATCGCGGTTCCATTGAAAAGTTTGTGGATACATACATGGAAGAATATCTGGCAAAACATGACGTGTCACGAAAATGCCTGTATCTGATGTATTCCAAAGGACTTTCACAGGTAGCGCTGGATCGTATGAAAGAAAATGCTATTCGCTTTGGATTTGAAAGTTATGAATATGTCATGACCGGTTGTGTCATCAGCTGTCACAGCGGTCCTGGCGCCATCGGTCTGGCTGGCTGTTGTGAATAAAATGTAATCCCGGAATCTTTTAAACGTGGAATTTTATGATAGATTCCGAGTACACATAAAACCCATAGAAAGCAAAAATGAGAACTCCCGCAAACGAGAGTTCTCATTTTTTCATATCACTTTTTCGAAATCTATCGGCGAGCTCTTTTCTTATATTTCTTCTCGCCAAATATCCAGAACAGAATCAATGCGATCAGCGTTCCTATCACCATTCCAACCAGAACATCACTCGGATAATGTACTCCAACATAAAGCCTGGACAATGATATTGCAAAAGCAAGAATCATTGCCGGAACACCAAGCCAACGCGGGCTGCTTTTATAGATAGACACTGCTGATGCAAAGGAAGCTGAAGCATGTCCGGAAGGGAACGACCAGTCCCGCTGCGCCGGGATCAGACATTGCAACCCCTGTACCACTTCATACGGCCGGACTCTTGCCACATAATTTTTCAAAACCAGATTGGTCACACATAAGGAACCAAGCAATGCAAGTAAAGACAGCAGACCTGCACGCCTTGTTTTTCTCGGAAATAACAGTATCACCGATAAAATAATCCATATCATACCGGCGTTTCCCAGATTTGTAATAAAAACTACAATCGGTGTCAACGCTTCCGAGCGAAGATGATTTTGAATCAGCAGCAGGAGCTGACCATCCCATGTATTCAGTTGTTGAAGAACTGCATCTAAATTCCCATGTATCATCTCTTTTATTTACCTTAATGTGTTAAAATTTAAATACTGCCACACCATATGGTGGGAGTTCATATGCAAAGGAGTATGGTCTTCCATCACACTCTGATTTTTCTGACTGATAAACAGTCGGACGCTCCGCTCCTTCTCCTCCGAACTTCGCATCATCACTGTTCAGCAATAATGTGTATTTTTTCTTTTTCGGTACACCAACCCTATAATCCGGACGTGCCATTGGTGTAAAGTTGCATACAAACAACAGACTGTTTCGACCCGATTTGCTGTGGCGTACAAAACTGAAAATACTTCTGTATCCATCATTCGGATTAATCCATTCAAATCCTTCCGGCTGATCATCCAGTTCATACATTGCCGGGTATTTTTTATAAATTGCAAGCAATTCTTTCACAAATAACTGCAGATGACTGTGTTTTTCATCTTCCAGCAGATCCCAGTCAAGTTCGCGTTTTTCACTCCATTCACGAAGCTGACCAAAATCCTGTCCCATAAACAGTAATTTTTTGCCCGGATGTCCCATCATAAATGCATAACCAGCCATCAGATTGCGGTATTTATCAATACCAAGTCCCGGCATTTTATTCAGCATGGAGCATTTCAGATGAACCACCTCATCATGCGAAAGTACAAGGATATATTTTTCGCTGTAATTGTAGCTCATGGCAAAGGTCATCTTATTATGATTATCTTTCCGGA
>CABRZK010000011.1 GCA_902475415.1 uncultured Eubacterium sp. | reverse complement strand
GTCCTGGCGGAGAAAACGAGAAAAAATACCGCCCATTTGTGGGCGTTTTTCGGGAAATCAGTTGATAAAACACGGTTTTTGGTGTATAAATAGTAGCAGGACAAAGGAGTCTGGGCGTGCCGGGAGTAGTGTATGTTCCCGGTAGTCCAGACTTTTTAGTTTTATATGTAGATTTTAGTTCGGAGGATGTAAAAGTGGAGAAGAAACCATTTGTAACACGGGAGCAGCTGGAGGAGATCAAGAAAACATACCCGACACCGTTCCACCTGTATGATGAAAAGGGAATCCGCGAGAATGGCGAGCGCCTGATGCGTGCATTTTCCTGGAACAAGGGATTCAGAGAGTATTTTGCTGTAAAGGCAACACCGAATCCATTTGTAATTGATATTTTAAAGAAACTTGGATGCGGCGTGGATTGCTCTTCGCTGACAGAGCTTATGATGGCAAAGGCGATGAAGTACGATGGCGAGAAGATCATGTTCTCATCCAACGATACACCGCCGGAGGAGTTCAAGATGGCTGCCGAGCTGGGCGCGATCATCAACCTTGATGATTTTACGCACATTGATTTCCTGGAGAAGACGATCGGTTATATTCCGGAGACGATCAGCTGCCGTTACAATCCGGGCGGACTGTTCAAGATCAGCAATGATATCATGGACAACCCAGGCGATGCGAAATACGGTATGACAACCGAGCAGCTATTTGAGGCATTCAGGGTGTTGAAAGCAAAAGGTGCGAAACATTTTGGTATCCATGCCTTCCTTGCAAGCAATACGGTTACAAATGAGTATTATCCGATGCTTGCGAAGGTATTGTTTGAGGTGGCGGTCAAGCTGAAAGAAGAGACCGGCGCAGATATTAAATTTATCAACCTGTCTGGCGGCGTTGGCATTCCTTACCGCCCGGATCAGGAGCCGAACGATATCTTTGCAATCGGCGAGGGCGTCCGCAGGGTTTATGAGGAAGTTCTGGTTCCGGCTGGCATGGGCGATGTAGCGCTTTATACAGAGATGGGACGTTTTATGCTGGCGCCGTATGGCTGCCTTGTGACAACGGCAATCCATGAGAAACACACCTATAAAGAGTATATTGGTGTGGATGCGTGTGCAGTCAACCTGATGCGCCCGGCGATGTACGGCGCATACCATCACATCACGGTCATGGGAAAAGAGAACGAGCCGTGTGACCACAAATACGATGTAACTGGTTCCCTGTGCGAGAACAATGATAAATTTGCGATTGACCGGATGCTTCCGAAGATCGATATGGGCGATATCCTTGTCATCCATGATACCGGCGCACATGGTTTTTCGATGGGTTACAACTACAACGGAAAGCTGCGCTCGGCTGAACTGCTCCTGAAAGAGGATGGTTCCGTGGAGATGATCCGCCGGGCAGAGACACCGAAGGATTATTTTGCGACCTTTGATTTTTGTGACTTGTTTAAGAATATTTAGTTCATAAAAAATTGAAAAAGAACGGATTCTGTACAAGATGTGACAGAGTCCGTTCTTTTTATGCCATATTTTATCGAAAGCATTGACTTTTTTGTTCTTTCCTCTATACTTATCATATAACATAATGACATCATATAACATATTAAAAAGGAGGAAGACAGATGATTAAGAACACGGTGATTAACGCGGAACTTGGATATGCATTAGCCACGGCCCGCCATAAGGATGCAATTGTGATTTGCGATGCTAATATGCCGATTCCGGATGGCTGCAATGTAATTGATGTGTCACTGATAAGAGGAGTTCCAACCCTTGAACAGACGATGTGCGCAATCATGAACGACCTGGTGGCAGAGCGTTACGAAGTGTTTGAGTTAATGCCCCAGTATAATGATGCTATGTATCAAAAGATTCAGTCGCAGCTGCCGCAGCTGCCTGGCGGAACCATCAGCCAGGATCGCTTAACGGAAACGATGCAGAAGGCCAAAGTCGTAGTGCGTACCGGTGATTTTGGCAGCTGCTGTACGATGGTATTATATTCAGCCTCCGGAATGGATAAATATGTAAAACAATATGACTGTTCTTTTTCACTGGAGAAGTAAGATAGGAGGACCATATGGCAGAAAAAAAATATACCCGGATTGTGGTAGAAGAAAATAATGAGCATGGTTTTGATTCCTATCGCGTACCGGGAATCGTGACAGCCTCCAATGGGGATTTGCTCCTGACCTATGAAGGAAGAAAAGGTGGAGGAAACAGCCGAACTCTGTTTTTAAGAAGATATCGCATGATAGGTGAAACGATAGAGCCAATCGGCGAGCGGGTTACGATGGTTTCTCCCAAAGACGATGAGCTGATTCATAATCCCTTGTTAATAGCAGCAGCGGAGGGAAAGCTCTATTTTTTCTGGTGTCAGGATTATAAGAGATTATTTTTGAAAGAAAGCGATGATAATGGTGTTTCATTTGGAACGGAAAGGGAGTTGACATCCCTGATTGACGGATTCCGGAAAGAATGGCCGGTTACATTGTGGGCGATTGCACCTGGTCATGGAATAAGCAAAAAAGATGGGACACTGATACTTCCATTGTGGCTGAGCCGTGGGGAAAATGCCCATCTCCCAGCTTGTTTTGCATGTCTATCCAGTCAGGATCAAGGAAAAACATGGAGATGCAGCAGTGTGGTTCCGGCGGGAAACGGGGTTGGCGATCCCACAGAAAGCTCCGTGGCAGAACGGAGTGATGGAACACTGCTTGCAACCATGCGCCATGAAATTCCGGGAGTCAGAAGAAGAGCTTTTTGTGAAAGCAAAAAAGAGATAGATGGGGAAGATACTATACGCTGGGGAGAACCCTGGTTAAATCAAGAACTTCCGGATCCAATCTGTGGAGGCGCTCTTTTGTCACTGTCAGATGGGAAGATGGCTTTTGTTAATTGTGCCTATGGAGATGAACCGGCGCTGGAACGGCAGAAACAGGGAGAGTCTGTTCGCTGGAGTCTTGACGCTCGTCAGAAGCTCACGATTCGGCTTAGTAAAGATGATGGTGTTACATGGAACGATGGACTTATGATAGCAGAAGAAGGGGGAGCATCGGATCTTGCAGGAAAGGATGCGATTGCTTGCTTTTACGAGGAAGGCTGGCAGGATGGAAACTGTATTTTTAATCAGAGATTATCGCTGGCGGTTATTCCTTTGGTTTTGTTATGACTGGGGCGGGAAAAGATACATTAGTGAAAGGGAAAAGGAGCTGTACTGTTCTGTTTTTTTCGGCTTATTTTATTTATTATGCGGTCTATTGTGTCTTTTCGAGTTTCATCGTTTTGTTTTTAACAGAGCAGGGCTATAGCGCCACAGTCTGCGGAATTATTACCAGTTTGACATTTTTGGCCAATCTTTTGATGGAACCGGTGGGAGGCTATATAACAGATACATTTCTGCCCACCAGAAGATACCTTTTAGTTTGTATCGGTATCGTATCAATGGTGTGTGCTTTTTGCACAAAATTCATGAACCAGTCATGGCTGCTTCTGCCGGGGCTGGTTCTGGCAGCCGGATTGGCCTATCCCTTTAGTCAGCTGATGGATGCCTGGGTTAATTTAAGTAAGGAAAGTTATCCGGGATTGATATACAGCCGGATTCGTGCCGGTGGTTCCATTGGATTTGCAGTGATGTCAGTGATTGGAGGATTTTATTTCAAACACTGGGGATGGAATCGTTATTTTCAGATGCAGATTCTTTTATTTCTTATGATGATTCCATTTCTCATCCTGCTTCCGGATACCAGGCTTGGCAATCATCGAAAGAAAGGGGAGGCAGAGAAAAGTCTTTCGTTTGTTCAGGCGTTTCAGC
This sequence comes from uncultured Eubacterium sp., assembly GCA_902475415.1. Taxonomy (GTDB): domain Bacteria; phylum Bacillota; class Clostridia; order Lachnospirales; family Lachnospiraceae; genus Eubacterium_I. The sequence goes on along the minus strand of CABRZK010000011.1, from coordinate 14,880 downwards.
AATTGGTAAAAAGCCGTCGTTTTTTGTTTTGTTTAACAATAAGCACTCTTTATTGGTTCAGTCATCGGCCAGTTGGCAGCTTCCTGTCATTGATTATTGCGGAGCGTGGAGGAGATGCGGAATTATTTGGAAATGTTTGTGGAATAGGAGCTGCAGTAGAGTTTTTGAGTCTGCTTTTGTTGGCCTATATTGGAAAAAAGAAAACCTATCCGGCCCTCTGGGGGATGGCAGCAGCTTTGGGCACAAACCTGCTTCGTCCGATTTGCTTTCAGCTTTTTTCGGGTGAGTGGTCTCTTTATCTGGGGCAGATTCTTCAGTCCGTCAGTTTTGCCCTTTATATGAGTGCCAGCGTAGAGTGTTTTGCGGAAACATCGGATGAACGTCTGAAAAGCTTTAGTATTTCCATTGGTCTAACCATCAGCAGTGTGATCGGAACCGTATGTGCAAACATGGCAGGGGGGAAGCTGTGCGATCTGTTTTACCCGGAATTCTTGATTCTCTTTAGCTTTTTGTTGGGAAGCATGAACCTCCTATTTTTTATTCTTGTTTTTTTAAAAGAGAGGCTTGACAATAAAAAGATGCAGTGTTAGAATGAGAGACATCAAAAGATTATATAATGTTATAAGATGAAAGTGGAACTGCTCTCCAACGAAGGAGAGAGTTCCACTTTTTGCGTATAATAACGCAAATGAATCAAAAGTTGGCAAAATTTACAAAAAAGAAAGGAGAAAACCTATGATAATATAAAAAGCGACGATGAAAAATAAATTTATACTTGCAAAATGAATCAAAGTATGGTAAAAATAACATAACGATATATGATGTCTTTGAAGGTATTATAATATAAGGGGATCTGGACGAGTATTTGAATGGATAGGTCGGCCAGAGCAGAGAAAACCAGGAACCCCTTATAGCACATGACATTATATGATAGAAATTAATTTTAAAGGAAGGAGAGTACGTATTCGCAGCAGCGAAGCGCGGCAATTAGAGTATGAAGAAAAGTATCTATTCAATTGGTAAGGCTATGGATAAAGCGAATAGTGTGGTGGAAGTATTTACCGGATACATGATATTCGCTTTTATGGCACTATTGTTCCTTCAGGTATTGATGCGTTTTATATTTAAGCACCCTATATACGGAATTGATGAATGTGTAACCGCACTGATGATATGGTCCATGTGTCTTGGATGGTGTACCGTTTATTGGGACAATGGTCATGCAGTTCTGGAGTTTATCATGAACCGTATGCCAAAGGCATTTCGCAGAGGAATGTTTACATTTACGAACTTTTTGATTGTTGTGATAAGCTGGGTTTATATTCCGGCATCCTGGCAGCTGTTTCAGATGCAGAAGAAGATGCCTCCCGTTGGAGGACTTCCTATCAGCAAGGGTTATTACTATGCATTGCCGGTTCTGGTGATGGGAGTGATTATGCTGGTAATGTCTGCATATAAGGCAATCGCATTTGTAATTACCGGAGATGAATCCATCTGTGTACCGGTAGAAAAGGAAGGAGGCGGTCTTCTTGACTAATCTGGATCCCTATTTAGCCGTCTATTTTATCACCTTTGTGGTATTAATTCTTCTGGAAGTACCGATTGCATACGCAATGCTGGCTTCAGCGTTTGAATTCATTGTATTTAACCATCAATCATTTGTTATGTTTGCACAGAAAACAGCAAACTCCCTGGCTGATTTCAACATGCTGGCATTACCGGCATTCCTCTTTGTAGGATGCTTTATGAATGAAGTGGGACTAACGGACCGACTATTTGGAATGTTTGAAAAATGGATCGGTCATCTCCCGGGAGGACTTGCACATGCCAATGTATTATCTTCCATGGTATTTGCCGGAATGTCCGGTTCCGCTCTGGCAGATGCCGGAGGACTTGGAACCATTGAGGTAAGTGCGATGTCAAAAGCCGGATACGATCCAGACTTCTCAGTAGCAGTAACGGCAGCATCCGCAGGTATCGGACCGATTATTCCGCCGTCCATCAACTTCGTTGTCTGGGCATTCTTAAGCCAGACCTCCACACTGGCTATGTTCCAGGCTGGTATGGGACCGGGTGTCCTGATGGGCGTGGCCATGATGATCTGGATTCCGATTGCAGTGAAAACCCAGCACATTGCCTGCCCGCGGGCACCGAAGGCATCCTGGGGCGAGCGATTCCACTCTCTGTATACATCACTTCCGGCACTGGGTGGCCCGGCTATCCTGGTACTTGGCATTATGACCGGTATCTTTACTCCTACAGAGTGTTCCGTTGTAGCAGCTATGTATTGCGTCATCCTGGCTATCTGCTTAAAACGTTTCAGCTTTAAGATGCTGACAAAGGCATTAAAGGATACATTAGCCAGCGCGGGTATGTCCATGTGTCTGTGTGCAACCGGTCTTGTATTTAACTGGGTAATTGTAACCAGTGGTCTGATTGGTTTTATGACAACTCTTCTGATGTCCTTAGGAAATAAAATCATCATTCTTTTAGTATTAAATGCAATGTTATTATTCCTGGGCTGCTTTATTGGTTCCATGCAGATTTTGATTATGGTGGCACCGCTTCTTATGAATCTGGCAACGGCTCTTGGTATGAGCTATGTTCAGATGGGTGTTATGGCCGTACTGAATGTAACACTTGGATTAATCACTCCGCCGATGGCACCAGCGTTGTTTGTAACAGCGAAGGCGACCGGTAATAAATTTGAAACTGCACTGAAATATACGGTACAGTTCCTGATCCCGATGTTTATTACACTGATGATTACAACATTCTGGGAGCCGCTGACCATGTTCCTTCCGAGACTGTTAGGATCCATGTAAGAGTAAGAGATTAAGATAGTATAAAGTACACAATTTAAGGAGGAAAGTTTATGAAGAAAAAAATTGCACTTGTCCTGACGGCAGCCATGGCAGTAGGCACATTAGCAGGCTGTGGATCGTCCACTGCACAGACAACCACATCGGAGCAGGCCTCCGCACAGGCCACCGATAAGACGGAAGGCGGAGCTGATACAGTAGAAACAAAACCGGCTCCGGCTGGAGCTAAGGTTGTCAAATTCGGTAACTCCGGAGCCATCGGAGAGCCGGCACCGCAGTCCTGTGAAGAGTTCTGTGATCTGGTAAATGATAAGATCGGTGACAGATATTACTTTGAGTTTTATCCCGCAGAGCAGCTTGGCAATGAGACCACGATGCTGGAGAACCTTCAGGTAGGACTGCAGGAGGGCATGATGTGTGCCTTAGATACCCTGGCAACTTATGAATCTGATTTAAACATTCTTTCCATGGCATTTGCATTTAACAATTACGATTCCATGATTAATTACTTAAAGAGTGATGTGGCAGATCCAATCTGGGAGAGCCTGGATAATCAGGGAATTCACGTAGTAAACTTCGAATTCCAGAAGAATCCGCGTATCTTCTTTGCAAACAAAGAGATCAAGAGCCCGAAAGATATGGTTGGCATGAAATATCGTATTCCGAACCTTCCGATCTTTGAGAAAAATGCGAGAGCGATGGGAGCAACACCGGTTGTAGTTGCCTGGTCCGAATATCCATTTGCTTTAATGCAGGGCGTAGTTGACGGTGGTGAGTGTTCGAAAGACTCCTATCGTTCTGCAGGCCTCTATGAGTCTGCAAAATATGTAGCAGATGTGGATTACGCATATCCGGTTGAGCAGATCTGCTTCTCCACTCAGTTCTGGAACAGCTTATCGGAAGAAGATCAGAAAGTAATTTCTGATGCAGCAGCACAGGTAGCTTCTCATCATTCTGAAAGAACTCTCGACAAGTGGGAGGAAGATAAAGAGTGGTTAATTAACGAAGGCGGCGTAACATTCTGTGACATTGATCGTCAGGCATTTATTGATGCAGCAGAACCGTTAGGAAAAGAGCTTCAGGATGAAGGCTTCTTTACAACCAAGGATCTTTATGATCAGACTCGTCAGTTTAATAAATAAGTAAAATTTAAATTAAGAATAATGCTGCCGCTTGGGACAGAACTGCCAGGAAATGGCGGCCTCTTCCAGGCGGCCGCTTTTCGTTTCAAAACAAATTCAATCGATAAAAATACAGGAGGAAACAGAAAATGCTGAAAGTATTAGGTCTTGGAGATAATGTGTGTGATGTATATCTGCATACCGGAACCATGTATCCGGGTGGTCAGGCAGTAAATTTTGCGGTATATGCAAGAATGCTGGGAGCAGAATCGGATTTTATGGGAGTATTTGGAAAGGATGCAGTAGCGGATCACGTGCAGGCATCTTTAGATGCACACGGAGTCGGACACAGTCATTGCCGCATCTATGAAGGAGAAAATGGCTTTGCCAGAGTAACCCTTGTAGATGGAGATCGTGTATTTAAAGGAAGCAATAAAGGTGGTGTTCTGCAGCAGCATCCAATTTATCTGGAAAAAGAGGATTTGGAATATGCGGATGGTTTTAATTTGATTCATACAACCAACAATGGGTTTACCGATGGGCTGCTTCCAGCCCTGCATGGACTTTCTCCCTTGGTAAGCTATGATTTTTCGTATCGCTGGAATGAGGAAGACAGGGTGGAACGTGTATGCCCATATATTGATTTTGCATTTCTATCCTGTAGTGATCTGAATGATGAGGAGACAGAAAAACTGTGCCGGAAGCTGTATGAAAAGGGATGCAGTGTGGTGACAGCTACCCGTGGAAGTAAGGGAGCAACGGTTTTTGATGGGGAGCGGTTTTATTGCCAGCTGCCGGATTATGTCACTCCGGTGGATACCATGGGAGCCGGAGACAGCTTTGCCACTGCTATGCTGATTACCATCTTGAAAAAGCTGGAAACACAACCGGAGGGAAGCTGGAAAAACAGTGAGATAAGGGCAGAGATACTTCCGGAGGCATTGAAAGCGGCAGCTGTATTTTCAGCAGGAACCTGCTTGAAGAATGGTGCCTTTGGAGACGGTGTGCCGGTACCGAAGTCTGAGCATGACCGGATTTACAGAGAATTATAAAAACAAAAATAAAAAAGGAAGTGAGGGTCATGGTGCAGATATCAAAGGAACGATTTGCACTGGGGAGCTATCAGTATCTGCGGTATCCGTTCGAGTACTTTCTGGATACGGCTGTTTTACTGGGAATGCAAAATGTGGAACTCTGGGCAGCAGGTCCGTCCTTCTGTCTGGATACGATGGACGAAGCGCAGCTGAAAGAAAAAGCTGCTCAGATTCGGAGCCGTGAGCTTTCAGTATGCTGTATCACGCCGGAGCAATGCCAGTATCCGGTCAATCTGGCAGCAGAAGATGAAAAAATACGTGAATATAGCATACGCAATTTTGAACGTGCATTTTATGCAGCAGAAATATTGAACTGCCCAAAGGTGTTGGTTTCAGCTGGATGCGGTTATTTCAACAAACCAGTGGAGGATGCGTGGAAGCGGAGCGAAGAGAGCCTGCATCGTTTGTCAGAAAAGGCTCAGAAAATGGGTATTTTACTTGTGCTGGAGACATTGACACCTCTGTCTTCGAACGTGCTGAACACGCCGGAGCAGCAGAAAGAGATGATTTCCCTTATGCCTTCAGGAAGCATGAAGCCTATGCTGGATATAGGACAAATGGTTTATATGGACCAGAAGATAGAACGTTACTTAGCCCATGGAGCAGAATTATCACATATTCATCTCCATGATTCCCACCCGGCGGTTCACATGGCCCTTGGGGATGGGGATCTTCCCATCTGTGAATATCTGGATATTCTTGAATCAGCTGGATATAAGGGAATGTATGCGCTGGAGCAGAATGATCCGAGGTATCGCTCTAATCCAAGGCAGGCAGATATACAGAGCATAAGGTGGCTCAAAAAGCATGGAATTTTTGATTGAAAAAGTATTGACAAATGACGGAAAGAAGAGTATGTTATCAGTAAAGGAGATATGACGTTATATAACAATATAAACTGTATGATGTCAATATCCTGAAAAGTCCGGATGGGTAAACGACCATACCCGGAAGGTGCAGCTTGAAAAATACACTACATAGGAGGAAATACTATGTCATATATGATTGGCGTAGACGTTGGAGGAACGTTTACAGATTTTTCTGTTTTTAATCAGGAAACAGGTGAGTTGTTCAATTACAAGGATAGTTCCACACCGGCGGATCCGTCCAGAGCAATTGTAAAGGGCGTTCAGGATGTATTAGAGATTAAGAAAGCAGCTCCGGAAGAAGTTAGTTATCTGGCACACGGTACAACCGTAGGAACGAACGCATTAATCGAGAAGAAAGGTTGCCGCCTTGGCCTTATTACTACCAAAGGATTTAAGGATCTGATGGAAATCGGAACCCAGAGACGTCCTTCTCTTTACAATCTTCAGGCACAGAAACCGTATCCACTGGTTCCGTCCGGTTTAAACTGTACGGTAACAGAGAGAATCCGTTACGACGGAAGTGTTGAGACTCCGCTGGATGAGAACGAAACAAGAGAGGTCGTTCGATACTTAAAAGCACAGGGTGTGACAGCAATTGCAGTTTGTACTTTGTTCTCATTCATTAATCCGGTTCATGAAGAAAGAATTGAAGAGATCATTCATGAAGAGTTCCCGGAAGCATACGTTACGATTTCCAGTAAACTGGCACCGGAGTTCCGTGAGTTCAGCCGTATGAGTACAACGGTTATGAATAGTTATCTGGGACCGGTTATGGAAAAATATGTAAATAATTTCCGTGATTCCATTGCGAAGCTTGGTATTCAGGTAGAGCCCTATGTAACCCAGTCCAATGGTTCCATCATTTCAATAAAAGAAACCATCGACTGCCCGATTAAGACAGCATTGTCCGGACCGAGTGCCGGTGTTATCGCAGCTGCATATATTGGCAAACAGTGCGAAGCAGACAAGATTATTACCTTTGATATGGGTGGTACCAGCGCAGATATTTCCTTAATTGAAAATTATACACCGCAGGTATCGAATGAGCGTTATGTAGAAGGATATCCGGCCAGAATCCCGATGATTAATATTATTACCATCGGTGCCGGCGGCGGTTCCATTGCAAAGATTGATGAAGGCGGTGCCTTAAAGGTAGGACCTAAGAGTGCGGGTGCAACACCTGGACCGGCCTGCTATATGCGCGGCGGTGAGAATCCTTGCGTAACAGATGCCAATATTGTTCTTGGCAAGCTGAATCAGAAGAAGATTCTTGGCGGCAGAATGTATGTAGATATTGAACTGGCTAAAAACGCTGTCAAGACAAAAATTTGTGATAAATCCAATCTGGATATGAAACGTGCAGCGAACGGTATTATCACAGTCGTAAATTCCAACATGGTTCGTGCAATCCGAAGCGTATCCGTAGAAAAGGGATATGATGTCCGCGAATTTAGCCTGATGGCATTCGGAGGCGCCGGCCCGCTTCATGCATGCGAGGTGGCAAAAGAACTGGGAATGAAGGAAGTATTGATTCCGCCGCATCCAGGTACTCTTTGTAGTCTCGGACTTCTTCTGGCAGATACAAAATTCGACTTATCCAGAACTAAGATCATGAATGGTGAAGCCGGCAACTTAGATGACATCAATGAGCAGTTTGATAACATGGTAGAGCAGGGAACCGGTCTTCTGGATAAAGAAGGTGTTCCGGCAGACAGACGTTACTTTGAATTTGCCGTTGATATGCGTTATCAGCGTCAGAACTTTGAGATCAGCATTCCGGTTCCGGCAGGAAAGATGACGGAAGAGACTTTGAAGAAAGCACTGGCTGATTTCCATGCAGAGCATAAGAGAAGCTACGGCTATTGCAAAGAAGATGCGATTGTACAGTTTGTAAGTTATCGTGTATCCGCTATCGGCGTTATCGATAAACCGGACCTGAAAGCAGCAGAGCTTCATCCGGAGGCACCGATTCCAGAACCGATCGAAGTTCGTCAGGTTCTGTTCCAGAACAGTGATGAGTATGTTGAAACACCGGTCTATTTAAGAGATAAATTTGTTCCGGGTCAGTCGATTCCTGGTCCGTGCATCTGCGAACAGATGGATACTACGTTAGTGGTTCCGAAAGGATGGGTCATCCACGTAGATGGATATCACAACTTAAAGATTCATGATGAGGAGGCGAAGTAAGATGGCAAAACAGATTGATACCGTAACAGTTGAGGTTGTCCGCAATCTTCTGATGTCCATTGCTGAGGAGACTTATGGAATCATTGTCCGCAGTGCATATTCTACTAATATGAAGGAACGTCGCGACGTGTGTACTGCAGTAATCGATCCGGATGGAAATAGTGTTGCCCAGGTGGAAAGTTTAGCTGCACTTTTAGGCTCAATGCTGAGTGTAGTTCCTAATATTTATGAAAAATTTGGAAAGGAAAATGTTCAGCCAGGCGATATGTATATTGCCAATGACCCGTATCATGGCGGCGGCAATCATCTGCCGGATATCGTAATCGCAGCACCGGCCTTTGTGGGAGATAAACTGGTTGGCTGGATTGCCAATATTGCGCATCATTCAGATATCGGTGGTAAGGTACCTGGTTCTACCTCCGGAGATGCAGATAGCTTATTCCAGGAAGGTATTCGAATTCCGGTAATCCGTATCCGCCAGAATGGAAAACTGATTCCGAGTGTTATGGACCTTCTTCTTGATAATACCAGAGTTCCACAGGAAAGAGAGGGCGACCTGACCGCACAGATGTCAGCAAACCTGATCGGTGTACAGAGAATTCAGGAAGCTTATGCCCGTTATCAGGACGATTTGATTGAGTGCATGAAAGAGCTGGTAGGCTATTCGGAGCGCCGTGTCCGTGCAGTCGTTGCAGAACTTCCGGATGGAGAATACAGCTATACCGATTATGTGGATGGCTGCGGCGACAAATATCCGGATCCGCTTCCGATTAAAGTGAAAATTACCATTAAGGGTGATGACCTGACAATTGATTTTACAGGAACCGCTGAGCAGATTAAAGCACCGATCAATGTGCCGTACCCTTGTACGAAAGCAGCCGTATTCTTCTCCATTAAGGCATTAATGGGAGATGATATCCCAGCCAATGAGGGAATTAACCGTGCGATTAAGATCATTGCACCGAAGGGCTGTATCGTTAATCCAACAGAACCAAGTCCGATTGGTGCACAGATTGACTGCCAGCAGCGAATCCCGGATGCCATTTTCGGAGCATTGGCACCAATCTTCCCGGATACCGTCGTAACGGCTGGTAATGGTGCTTGTACCACCACCATCTTAGCAGGTGAAGGTGCAATCGGAACAGACAGTGTGTTTATTTTCCACGAGGTTATTGCCGGAGGCGGCGGTGCTTCGAAGGGATTAGATGGTTTATCTGGTGTTCAGGTAAACATGACCAATACCTCTAATATGCCGATTGAGGCAACCGAGATGGAGTTCACAAAGATTCTTGCCAGAAAATATGAACTGAAGGAAGATACAGGCGGTGCCGGCCAGTTTAGAGGCGGCCTTGGTATCGAGCGTGAGTTAGAGATGATGCAGGATGATGTGGCATATACCGGATTAGGTGATCGTCATAAATTCCATCCATGGGGATTAGATGGCGGTAAAGAAGGCGCTGCCGGTGCATTCTACCGTGTAACTCCGGATGGAACTATCACAAAAATGGGACACAAGACAACCAGTTTTCCGTTAAAGAAGGGCGATATCATCCGGGTTGAAACTCCTGGTGCAGGCGGATATGGTGATCCGATGAAGCGTGAGCCGGAAAAGGTATTAAAGGATGTCATTGAGAAAAAGGTGTCTGTAGAGGCAGCGAAAAAAGATTATGGTGTGGTTGTTGTATCAGATGGAGTTCATTATCAGGTAGACGAACAGGCAACCAAAGCCCTCAGAGGATAAGATACGGCAAAACGTAAGAAAGAGAGGATTAATTCTATGATTAAAGGTATGCAGGAAGTCATCGATGTGATGACAAAAGCCAAAGCAGATCTGGATAAAAATGGCGGATTAAAACAGGTTATTTTCGTGGCTTGCGGAGGATCCTTTGCATCCTCCTATCCGGCACGGTTTCTGTTAAATCAGGAGAGCTCTCTGCGTGTTCAGGGATATAACAGCAGTGAGTTCGTGAATGCAACTCCGAAGAATGTAGATAAGAATACACTTGTGATTGGAACCTCCACTAAGGCAACGGCAGAAACCGTGGAAGCATTAAAGGTGGCAAAAGAAAAAGGCGCCGTTACGGTTGGTTTATCCGGATATGCAGATTCTCTGACAGCGCAGACGGCTGATTATTATATTACCTACTATCATGCAGATGAGTGGTATAAGGATCCAACCTTAGTTCATTACAACAGCCAGGGCACGGCGTTAAAGATTGCGTTCTGGCTCTTAAAAGAATATGACAATTATGAGGCATATGATCAGGCTCTGGAAGGATTCGAGAAGCTGGAAACAATTTACGGAAAAGCATATACAGATGTGCGTGCGGAGGCAGCTAAATTTGCCATGACCTACAAAGATGATACTGTATGGAATGTAATGTCAAGTGGTGCAGCCTGGGAGGTATCCTATTCAGATGCATTCTGCTTCTTTCAGGAGATGCAGACCGTACACTGTGTTCCGATTCATTCTGGTGAATATTTCCACGGTGCTTTTGAGACCTGTGACAAGGATCTTGCCATCCTTCTGTTCAAGAGCATTGGACGAACAAGACCGGTAGATGAGAGAGCAGAACGCTTCTTAAATCAGTTTGGCGGTCATCATTGGGTTATCGATGCAGAGAAGCTTGGCTTAGGCGAACTGGATGAGAGTGTTGCAGAATACTTCAATTCACTTCTGTTCCATCCGATTTCCAAGCAGTTTATTTCAGCAATGGCAGATGTGAGAATGCATCCGATGACATATCGCCGGTATATGTGGAAATTTGATTATTAATAGTTGATGTAAAAACAAAAACATAATATGAAAGCAGGCCTGCAATCGTGTAGTTATTGTGGGCCTGCTTTTTTCTTTTTTTTATACCGAGTAAAAAAAATACAATTTCTTTGTTAAAATAACGAAAAAAGCTTGTAATGGAACAATACAAATAGTATGATAGTGTATATAACATTATATATCATTTTGACTATATAGATGTAGGGCTCAATTATTATAAAGAATGAAAAGGAGAAGGGTATGGAGATAAATACAAATCCAAACAGCATAGTTCCATTATATGCACAGATTGTGGAGAGTTTGAAACGAGATATTGAGAATGGGGTTTATAATGCAACGGAACGAATTCCGGCAGAGGCAGAGTTAGCAAAACAGTACAATGTGAGCCGGATCACAGTTCGGCGTGCAGTGGATGATCTGGTGAGCCAGGGCCTTGTGGAAAAGAAGCAGGGAAAAGGAACCTTCATCTGCCGACAGAAATTCGCGAAGGATATAAAAAATCTCCAGAGCTTTTCAGAAATGTGCCGTCATATGAATATGAAGCCTGGAGGACAGATGCTTGAAAACAAGCTGGTTCTGGCAGATGACAAGATTCAAAAACAGTTAAATCTGGAACCTGGATCCTATGTAGTTTATATTTCGCGTTTGCGTACAGCGGATGGGGAACCGGTAGCCATTGAGAAGAACTATTTCCCGGTAAAATATTCCTTCCTTTTGGAAAAGCAGTTTAATGATAATTCTCTGTTTGAGTGCTTGCAGGAAGAAGCCAAGGTAAGAGTTGCTTCCTCAGAGAAGCGGATTGAATTATGCCGAGCCACGGCCGAAGAAGCAAAACTGATGAAAGTTAAGAAGGGAACACCGCTTCTTTATATTAAGAGTGTGACATATACATATGATAGAGAGCCTCTGTATGCAGGAGTACAGCTTTTTAATGGCGAAACCTGTTCTTTTTATGTATGTGAATCAATTGAACAATAAACCTAATATTCATTAATGCAGAAAATCGGATTTTTATTGCATCGAAATGGTGAATCTTAAGAATTTCTTCATAATTTATTTAAAGAGAATACAAACATTTTGGAGATAGGCATGATATACTATAACCATAATAAATGCATGATACAAAAGATTTAATCCTTTAACCTTTTTGAAATCCGAATTCCTAACGAAAAAAAGTCCGGCGGAGCTTTTCCACCGGACTTTTTTCTACATATTTCTATATTTTACAATCCTTCAGCAATTTCATACAGCAGACGCTCGGAATCCTCCCATCCCAGACACGGGTCGGTGATGGATTTTCCGTAGATGTGTTCGCCAACTTTCTGGTTGCCTGGTTCGATGTAGCTTTCGATCATGACGCCTTTGACGAAATTACGGATATCGTCGGAGTGACGACGGCTGTGGAGTACTTCCTTGACGATACGGATCTGCTCCATGTATTTTTTGTTGGAGTTGGAGTGGTTTGCATCGATGATGCAGGCCGGATTCTTCAGATCACGCTCGTTGTAGAGGTCTAAGAGCAGCTTCAGGTCTTCGTAGTGGTAGTTCGGCAGGCACTGGTCATGCTTGTTGACAGCACCACGCAGGATGGTGTGGGTCAGCGGGTTGCCCTGTGTCTTTACTTCCCAGCTGCGGTAGATGAACTCATGACCGTGCTGTGCTGCGTGTACGGCGTTCAGCATGACGGAGAGTGCGCCGCTGGTCGGATTCTTCATGCCGACCGGTACGTCGATGCCGCTGGCAACGAGGCGGTGCTGCTGGTTCTCAACGGAACGTGCGCCGACTGCAACATAGGACATAACGTCGGAAAGGTAGGTCAGGTTCTCCGGGTATAGCATCTCGTCTGCGGTCGAGAAGCCGGTTTCTTCGATCACACGCATGTGAAGTTTGCGAATCGCGATCAGACCCTGGTATAAGTTTGGCTTACCTTCCGGATTTGGCTGGTGTAAAAGTCCCTTATAGCCGTCACCGGTTGTTCTAGGTTTGTTGGTGTAGATTCTAGGAACCAGAATCAGTTTGTCCTTCACTTTCTCCTGTACCTTGGCAAGACGGTTTACATAATCAATAACCGCATCTTCCCGGTCAGCAGAGCACGGACCAATGATGACAAGAAACTTGTCGCTGTCGCCTGTAAAGACGTCACGGATAGCAGCGTCCTTTCGAGCTTTTTCTGCGGCCAGCTCCGGTGCCAGTGGAAACTGTGCACGAATCTCGTCCGGGGTCGGCAGCTTGCTGACATATTCAAATCCCATGAGTTTTATCCTCCTGTATTGTCTAAAAGATTTTCGCACTTTAAAGCGTATGATGTTTATTATAGTATAGAAAAATCAAATCATCAATAGGTTGAGGGAAAAGAATTTTATTTCTTTTATGCTATTTTTACGCAGCTTTTATTAAATAGACCGTAGTCTATAAAAATGGTTGACGTATTTATTAAAAAAGTGTAGAATATATTTCATATCAGCAATATTTAATTTTAGTTTGATATTGTTCCATATGAAAACGGAACCGTTCATGCCTCGATTGACTGAGAGCAAGGGCGCGGCGGTCACTGTTTTTGTACGAATCCCGCACAAGCGGGAGCAGCGTTTGTTTGTTTGGTGTTGCATATGTTTGCGTGTTTTCCGAGAAAAACAGAACATTTAGCAGAAATCTGGCACTTCATTCGTCCCTATTATCTGGGGGCGTTTTTTTATGCCTTAGGAAATTGTGTCCTATGACACAAAAACGTTCAGATGAATGCGTACAGCCGACAGAAATGTGGAAAAATGAGATACTTATTTTAGGAGGAGAGCGCAGTATGAATGGATATAAAAAGCTGATGGATATTGTGGCGATGGTTGAGAAAACCGTGCTGGTAGTCACGATGATCCTGATCCTTGTACTGACGGTGGGAAATGTATTTTCCCGTAAGGTGATTCACCAGTCCTGGTCCTTTACAGAGGAACTGGTTGTTGCCATTTTCGTATTAATTACGCTGCTTGGCGCGGCGCTGTCTGCGCGTGAGGGCGGATTGGTAGGCTTAAATCTGGTAACAGAGCGTCTGCCGAAATCAGCAAAGAAGCCGGTTGTGATTCTGATTACGATCTTTTCGGTTCTCTTTATGGGAATCTTATTTTACTATGGCATGGACAAGGTACTGGCGCAGCTTGCGAACCAGAAACGTACCTTTGTGCTGAACTGGCCGGAGTGGATCTTCTGGTCCTTTGTACCGATCGGTTCGGCGTGCATGATTCTTCATTTTATCGAGTTCTGTCTCGATGAGTGTACGAAAAAGGAGGACAAATAAATGGTTAGCGCAGTTCTTTTTATTACCTTTTTCGTATTATTAGTGCTGAATGTGCCGATCGCCGTCTGTCTGGGACTTTCTTCCGCGGCGGCGATCCTGTATTCCGGTACTTCTTTAACGATTGTAGCGACGAATATTTACTCCGGCATCAGTAAATTCCTGCTGCTGGCGATTCCGTTTTTCGTATTATCCGGAAATATCATGGCGAAGGCGGGGATTTCCACGCGCCTGATCCGTTTCGTTGACACCTGTGTCGGTCACAGAAAAGGCGGCATTGCGAATGTGTGTATCATCGTAGCCTGCTTCTTCGGCGCGATCTCCGGTTCCGGTCCGGCGACGGTAGCGGCCCTGGGTGCGGTCCTGATTCCGGCGATGGTAGAGCGGGGCGGTTTCTCTGCAGCGTTCTCGACGGCATTGATGGCAACTTCCAGTTCTATCGCGATTGTCATCCCGCCGAGTATCGCGTTTGTCGTATACGCGTCGATCACAGGTGTTTCCATCGGAGATATGTTTATGGCAGGCATCATTCCGGGTATCCTGATGGGTCTGGCTCTGGTAGTTGTCGTTATGCTGGAGGTACGCCGCGATCATGTCGTGCCGTCCAACGTAGAGAAAGCATCCGCAAAAGAGCGCTGGAACGCATTTAAGGATGCTTTCTGGGGATTTTTGATGCCGGTCATCATTCTGGGCGGTATCTACGGAGGCATCTTTACACCGACCGA
>CABRZK010000010.1 GCA_902475415.1 uncultured Eubacterium sp. | reverse complement strand
CAGTACGGCGATCTGAATTCCTCTTGGCATTCCCTGAAACAGTCCGCAACTGGTTCTCTTTTTTCATCTCATCCAGCGGCTTTGTTTCCGCACCAAAAGAGTGCTGGATGCCTTCTGAATAAATCGTAACCGACTGAATGGCCAGATTCTGGTATTGCAGTGCCGATATGCTTTCCCGTAATTCCTGATAATAACCATACCGGTCACTTTTTTCTTCCGGAGAACATTCCAGAAAATGAATCAGGTTCTGATCGTAGACAAAATACTGTATCATCTGTTCGCAGAGTGTAACCTGATTGTTCACGGAAGCGCAGGCCAGTTTCATGGAATTCTCCATATCCATCAGTTTATTCTCTCGGACACTCCGGTATGCATCCACACTGATGGATACACTCAGCAGTATAACTGGAATAAAGCCTACCACACATAACAGAATGATAAGCTTTTTCCTTATAGTACAGTCATTAAATTTTTTCTTCAGAGCTTTCATGGGCTACGTCCCCTTTCCGATACTGTTCCGGACTGCAGCCACAATATTCCCTGAAACTCTTACAGAAATAAGAAACATTGGCAAATCCGGTTTCTTTACAGATCTGAACGATTTTCATATTCGTATCAGAAAGCAGCTCTTTTGCTTTTTCCATTCGATAGCAGCGGATGAAGCGGCTGACATTCACACCGGTCTCTTTCTTGAAAATATAGCTGAAATACCCCGAGGACAGATACACCTGATCCGCCAGTGTATCCACACTGATATCCTCATTATAATGCTCATAAATGTAGCTTTTGGCCTGTGCCACTTCATTTCTGGCATGCTCTTTACTGTCATCCAGTGCCTGTTCCATCTCCATGATCAGGCCTTCTACCAGGCGAAGAACTTCCTGCATGGAGCGGAATTCATACACCTGCTGAATGGCCTCTTCCAGTTTATGTCCACTGACATGCTGATGCAGATAAAATTCTTTCACCAGATTAGAAAACAAAAACTTTGTATAAATCTGAGAATAGCAACTTAACTGTCCGCAATTTTCCTGAAGAATCTGGTTATGTTCCCACAGATGTAAAATATCATCCAGACGGATATCTTCAATCATACGATGCAGTAAGTCATCCAGGAATTCCTCCGGCGTTGCCTGCTCCAGCGGTTTTTCCGGGAGAAACAGCCGTTCCTCTCTGCGGTAAAATTTATTTTCCATCAGGACTTCCAGATCCTGAAACGCCTCCGGCAATTCTTCCAGCGACTGCACCGGTCGTCCCGCCGCCACATAAAACTGATTACCGAATGTCTGATTTAGCCAGTCACTGATATGCTGTGCCAGCACCGCCTGATCACAGGCACTGCACACCACGCACAGTTCCTGAGACTGACTCAGATTCAGAAACAGATACTTTTGGTGTGTCTCCTCCGCCAACTGCGCCATAAAGCATTCTTCCGACTCTTCAAAGAAATGGTCTTCACTCTCAATCAGGATCAGTCCCTGAATCTGCCTCCATCTGGATACATCGATCTGTTCCGACATTTTTTCAAAAAACTCACGGCTGTCATGATACAGATAACGTCCCAGAAAATACTGTTGCAGAAAATCCTGGCTGGTACGGTCATCGGCTTCTTTTTTCTTTCTTGTTTCAATCCGTTTGCAGATGTCATCCAGTACCCGGTGAAATTCCCCCGGATCTACCGGTTTCAGGACATAGTCCTTTACACCCACTTTCATGGCTTTTCTGGCATATTCAAACTCACCATACCCACTGAATATCACGATTTCAATCCCCGGGCACATCCTTCTGGCCTGTTCTGCCAGTTCCAGACCGTCCATATATGGCATCTTGATATCCGTAAACAAAATATCCACCGGCTGTTTTTTCAACAGATCACAGGCGGCTTTTCCGTTAGCCGCCTCCGTGATCTCATATTCCTCTGTTCTTTGTTTCAGCAGAAAACGGATTCCTTTTCGTTCCAGTTTTTCATCGTCTACAATCAGTATTTTCTGCACTTTATATCCCCCGCTTTTTGACTTACATTCACGTACACTTACCTCGTACATAAGTATACAATATTTTTTTCAGACAGAAAATAACAAATTTTGTAAATTTATGTTCTTTTTTCCTGAAAAATTACAATTTCCAGATGTCCCGGTTATATTCGGCAATGGTGCGGTCGGAAGAGAAATAACCGGCGTTGCTGATATTGATCAGTGCTTTTTCTGCCCATTCGGTTGTATTTCGATAGTCCGCATACGCCTGCTCTTTTCGTTCTCTGTAGGAAGCAAAATCCAGGAATGTCATAAACCAATCTTTGCTCTTCAGTTCATGGGACAGACGGGTAAGCTGTACTTCATCTCCGATCACCAGCAGTTCTTCCCCGGTGATAAATTCCACTGCTTCGTGAAGCACCGGATCTTTTTTGCAGTAATCTTCCGGATGATAATCCGCTTTTTCATAATGTGCAATTACTTCGTCACTTCCGTCACCGAAAATGTAGATATTGTCATCGCCCACCAGTTCATGAATCTCTACATTTGCACCGTCCTCGGTTCCCAGTGTCACGGCACCGTTCAGCATGAATTTCATGTTGCCGGTTCCGCTGGCTTCCTTACTTGCCAGTGAAATCTGCTCTGAAATGTCGCAGGCCGGGATCAGTTTTTCTGCCAGTGTGACATTATAGTTTTCCACCATGACCACATTCAGGTATGGATTTACTTCCGGATCATTGTTGATCAGTTCCTGCAGGCAGAGAATCAGGTGAATGATGTCCTTCGCAATGGTATAAGCTGGAGCTGCTTTTGCACCAAAAATCAGTGTAATCGGTGTCTCCGGCAGTTTTCCACGCTTGATTTCCAGATATTTGCTGATGGCATACAGCGCATTCATCTGCTGACGTTTATACTCATGCAGACGTTTAATCTGAATATCAAAAATAGAATCTTCATTGAGCTCGATATTCTGTGTCCGTTTCAGATAGTCTTTTAACGCTTTCTTATTCTCCACTTTGATTTCCTGAAGATGATGCAGAACCGTTTCATCCTTTGCATATGCTTTCAGTTTCTGCAGTTCCATGGCATCTTTCCGGAACCCGTCACCGATCAGTCCGCTTAAGTATCCGCTCAGCCGCGGATTGCAGTGTAATAACCAGCGTCGAAACGTAATTCCGTTTGTTTTATTATTAAATTTTTCCGGATAGATTTCATAAAAATCATGTAATTCTGTTTCTTTCAGGATTTTGGTATGCAGAGCTGCCACACCATTGACACTGAAGCCATAATGAATGTCAATGTGTGCCATATGCACCACATCATTTTTATCGATAATGGCCAGTTTTTCTCCTTCATACTGTCGGCGTACCTTATCATCCAGCACCTCGATGATCGGTACAAGCTGCGGAACCACTTCTTTCAGATAATGCACCGGCCATTTTTCCAGTGCTTCTGCAAGAATCGTATGATTGGTATATGCGCATGTCTTCTTCACGATTTCAATAGCATCATCCATCTCGATTCCACGCTCTGTCAGCAGTCGGATCAGCTCCGGAATAACCATGGTCGGATGGGTATCATTGATCTGGATCACCGCATAATCTGGAAGATCATACAGTGTACTGCCCTTTGCGATACATTCATCCAGAATCAGCTGTGCGGCATTGCTGACCATAAAATACTGCTGATAAATACGCAGTTTCCGTCCGTCTTCATCACTGTCATCCGGATACAGGAATAACGTCAGATTTTTTGCAATATCTTTTTTGTCAAACTGTATGCCATCTGTTACCAGATTCTCATCTACGCTGTCCACGTCAAATAACTGCAGTTTATTCGTCCGGTTTCCATAACCGGTAATCAGAATTTCATACATTCTGGACTGCAGTGTTAGTCCACGGAAGGAAACCTGATAGCTGACATCCGTTCTGGTCAGCCAACCCGGCTCTGTGATCCACGGATTTGGTTCTTCCTGCTGTTTGTGATCTTTAAATTCCTGTCGGAACAGTCCCAGATGATAATTCAGTCCAATGCCGGCACCGTTATATCCCAGTGTTGCAATGGAGTCGAGAAAACAGGCTGCCAGTCTGCCAAGCCCACCGTTTCCCAGTGACGGTTCTGCTTCTATTTCTTCAATCTCACAGATATCTTTCCCGTTTTTCTCCAGTAATTCCTTTACTTCCTGATACAATCCGAGATTGATCAGATTGTTGGACAGCAATTTCCCGATCAGAAATTCTGCGGAAATATAATAAACCTTTTTCTTACCAGTATTGCTTTCCTTTTCCCGCGCCAGTTCCTGCACAAGCGTCAGCAACGCATGATAAATCTCCTCATTACTGCAATCTGATATTTTTTTCCCTAGCATTTCATTCAGTTTCTGTTCCAACATCCTTCCGTTCTCCTTTCCCGGCTTCCTGTCATTTTCTGTTCATTCACATGTCTTTTTTATCCTTCCTGCGCTTCTGATCATGCAATTCTGCTCCATTTTCACAATTGTAAAAATGGCATAGGATTTTACTGCTTCACCTGATACCGCTGAATTACTGTATATCGAGTACAGAAAGTTTTTTCGTAACGTATATCTGCATTATAGAGTCAAATACCGATTAATTCTTGTAATATATCGCCCTTTTATAGTACAATCCTATCAAAGCAAAGCAATCATCAATCTGAATGGTCATGTTTTTATCAGTTGGCAAGTATAATTATTTCTGTCTGATGAGAACCTTTTCCAGAAAAACGAGGTAATTGATTATGATTCAGGATTTTTCCAAATACCGTGAAAATAAGACACATACAGATAAAAGCTTTCCGTACAACACCTATCTATGCAGCATTCCACTGGATTTTTCCAGTGTACCGCTCCACTGGCATGAGGAAGTCGAACTGATCGTGGTAAAAAAAGGACAGGGCATCGTCTGTGTGGACCTTGATACTTATCCAGTCTCTGCCAACGATATTCTGATTGTCCTGCCGGGACATCTGCACAGTATTCGTGAATCTGCCGGACACAGCATGGAATATGAAAATATCATTTTTCGCAGGGAACTGCTGACTACTCAGAGCGAAGATATCTGCTCTGAGTTTTTCCTGCCGTTGCTTTTTAACGGAAATCTGACAATCGAGCATTATATCCACCCGGGGCTTTCTTACTACGAAGATATTCTGGCTGTCATCACCAGAATGGATGATCTGTCTATGAAACGTCCCACCGCCTATCAGATTGCCCTCAAAAGCTGTCTGTTTCAGCTTTTTTATTTGTTAATCACCAATCAACGCAAAAAAGCTCCGACCAGATCGGAGCTTCGTTCACAGGAAAAAATGAAGTCTGTGATCCGCCACATTGCAGATCACTATCAGGAGCCATTGACCATTGAGCAGATGGCTGATCTGTGTCACTTCAGTTCTTCACACTTTATGAAATTTTTTAAGGCAAATACAGGCACCAGCTTCATCCATTACCTGAATGACTACCGCCTGCAGGCTGCCAGACATCTTCTCTGCAGCACTTCTGACAGTGTGCTCTCCATCGCCCAACAATGTGGTTTTGATAACCTGTCCTATTTTAACCGTCTCTTTAAGAAGCGATATGGAGTTACCCCCAGACAGTTACGGTAAACCAGATAGCACATTGCCTTCTGCAAAGTTGAGAATGTCCTCGATGTTCCTGTTTTAAAACGAGCATCATGTAACGCACGATATATTGTTCAATACCTTTCACATCTCATATACCATAAAGTTAAGAAGGAGCATTGCAGGAATAGCAGGAGGAATTTTTCAATCGTATCTATATCATCTGCTCCGGCGCACAAGCCTGCTGATCACGATCAGGAAACCTCCCACCACAAACGGGAAGATAAAGGTTGCCACACGATACAGTACGGTAATGGCTCCGGCTTTATGCACGCCCACTAGAACGGCGAACAGATTCGTCATGATCAGTTCCACAGCTCCGATTCCTGCCGGTGTCGGAATAACTGCCGCTGTCATAACAGACAATGAGGTGATTGACAGGGAATCCAGCAGGGAAATCTCATTCGTTCCAAAAAGAATCAGGAACGGAATGCAATACCAGAAACACAGTTTTGCCATA
Organism: uncultured Eubacterium sp.; assembly: GCA_902475415.1. Taxonomy (GTDB): domain Bacteria; phylum Bacillota; class Clostridia; order Lachnospirales; family Lachnospiraceae; genus Eubacterium_I. The sequence goes on along the minus strand of CABRZK010000010.1, from coordinate 12,718 downwards.
TTCTTCAATACCATGGCGATCAGTGACGGAATATCTTTCAATAACTGTGAGGTGGATTTTTCCATAATATCACAGCTTTCTTCCAGCTTCGTTAAAGCCGGTGTCAGCTTTCCGCTTTTATTAAAGTGACGCACGATTGCAAGGATCAGTTTGTGTGATTTTGCAGATACCGCAAAAATAATCAGCGCAATACTGATAATGGCCGTCAACAGATAAGCCAGTCCCAGATACACGCCATATTCCCGGTAATTCTCAGACATCACCTTCCAATTCAACACGAATAAAACACCGCTGAACAGCGCCACACTGACTTTATGCACCATGTACTGAATCATATAAAGTCCTGTTGCTTCTGAATATCCGACGCCTTTTTTTCCGAGATACACGATCGCAGCCACGCCGGAACCACTTCCCAGTGTGGACAAACGATAAAAGGAGCAGTTAAAAGCGCAGTAAACTGCCTCCCGGTATTTGAAGTTCGGATTGTATCTGCGTGCCAGCGAATAGGTGATCCATGCCTCAAACAGATGGTAAATAACTGTCGCTGCCATAATAGCCACCAGCACAGCCAGTGACGTCTTCTGAATCTGTTCGATGATGTCTTCTGCGGAATCCTTGAAGGTATACCAGATGATAAAAAGCAGGATTGCCACAAAGATCAGCTTCGCCAGTAATTTTTTATTCTTCATAGATGTCAGTCTCCTTCCATCGTAATGTACTTCTTTAGAGTGTGTTTGAAATTATGCAAAAAACTCTTCGATCTGGTGTAAAATAATATCCATCAGACGTTTTCTTGTCTCCACAGCCGCCCAGGCAATATGTGGCGTAATGACAAGTTTTTCGCTGTCTTTGATCCGGCGCAGCGGACTATCTTCCCGCATCGGCTCCTGACTCAATACATCCAGACCTGCCGCTGCGATCACGCCCTGCTCCAGGGCATCTGCCAGATCCTCTTCCACCACGATCGGGCCACGTCCCACATTGATAAAAATCGCGCTGTTTTTCATTTTTTCAAATGCTGCGGCATTCATCAGATGATCGGTCTGCTCATTCAATGGTGCATGAACGGATACAATATCAGATGTCGCAAGTAAAGTGTCAAAATCTACACGATCGTATCCATCCTCCGTATGATTTCCGGAAGTAGAATAATAAATCACATGGCAGCCAAAGGCTTTTGCCAGATCTGCCACACGTTTACCGATGGTTCCAAGTCCGATGATTCCCCATGTCATGCCGCTCAGTTCATGGAAATGATTTGCAAAATGAGTAAACATAGAATCGTTTACATACTTCTCATCTTTGACATATTTATCATAATATGGCATTTTTTCCAGCAGATAAAATAATAACGCAAACGTATGCTGTGCCACACATTCTGTAGAATAGCCTGCCACATTTCGCCATGCAATATTCCGCTTTGCCAGAAACTCTTTATCCAGATTGTTCGTTCCCGTCGCAGTCACGCACACAAGTTTCAGATTCTGCGCCTCTCCAACGGTCTGTTCATTAATCTCCATCTTATTAATAATGACCACATCTGCATCTTTCACACGCTCCGGCACTTCCTCCGGCTTACTGCTGCCGTAGCGGACTACTTCACCCAATTTTTCAAAACCACTGAGGTCAATATCTGTTCCAATTGAATTATCATCTAAAAATACAAGTTTCATTTTTCTCTTTCCTTTTCATTATCCTATCAATGACATATTCTGATCAGAATCACTGCACATACTATACTCCCAGAATGTTTACCTGCTGATTCCAAGTTCTGTGCTATTTACTGTTTCTGTCTCTGACTATCGCCCATTGTACCTCATTTTCAAACAAAAAGAAAGTGAGATTACCTCAAAAGGCTTTCCCACTTTCTTATGATTTTATGAACAAATCATTTCTATACACTCATAGAATACACATGAGCAATGCACTTTCACCGCTCACATACGAACCACAAACATGCGATTCTTATTTGTTTTTCGGTCTGCGTACACCGAAGGATACTACAAAGCCAAGAACTGTTACGACGATCATCATGAAGATTGTTGTCATGAAAGATCCACTTGCATCATACAGTTTACCTGCGATTGTAGAAGCAAAAGAAGCGATCAGAAGGTTTGTATTTATCAGTGAGAAGTTCATGGAGTAGTTCTCACGTCCAAAGAAATCACTGATGATTGCTGAGTTGGTCGGTGTAACTCCACCATAAGCAAGTCCGCCTACAACGAAACCGATTACGATGAATGCAAAGTTTCCGCTTACCAGAGCAAGAATCAGGATTAAGGCTGCAACGATGAAGATGATCATATCAAGGATCATTGTAAATCTGTAACCTTTTTTATCAAATAATCCACCAAAGATTACACGGCCGATTCCGTTGAAGATAGAGATCAGACCTACAACAGTAGCGATATTTCCATCAGATACAGCTGTACCAACCTGGCTTGCGATACCGCTTGCCTGGGATACCAGAGCAAGACCTGCAGCACTTACCAGAATAGCCCAGATATAATAGCACCAGAATGTTGGCATAGTTGCCATTTTTCCTGTGTTTACTTCACATGCCGGCTGACGAACTTCTTTTTTCTGAGCAGAACCTGCACCCGGATTGTAACCAGCTTCCGGTTTTACGAAGAAGAAGCTGCAGATTACCATTACAACTACGATAATGATACCAAGTACGCGGAAAGTAGCCTGCCATTTGTCTGTTCCATCAGAAGGTGTAACAGCTGCAAATACTTTACCAATAATAAAGCTGCTCAGACCGAATCCCATCAGAAGGATACCGGAGATCAGACCCTGTTTGTCCGGGAACCATAAAGACATGGTGCTCATAACTGCGTTATAAGCAAATCCTGCGCCAAGACCACAGAGAATACCAAATCCAAGATACAGCATAGCCGGTGATGCTCCTGTTGTGGAAGCGATCATAAATCCTGCTAAAAATAAAATTCCTGAAAGAATGATATAGATCTTCGGGCTGACTTTTTTTGCCATCATACCGGCAATCAGACATCCGATGCAGAAAAATGCCATAACCATGGTAAATGTCATAGATAACTGTGCTGCTGTCCAGTCCGGACGGGAAGCACCGATAGATTTGGACATAACGGACCATGCGTATACCAGACCTGCAAGAAGCAGTGTGATAACACCGATGATCGCATATACCCAGCGATTTAAGTTTTTCATACTTAATTTCCCTCCTAAAAATTTATACTATCTATATTCCAAAAAAAAACGGAGAAACTACATTCTCCCTTTGCAACGTTACTATTATAATCGAACTTTATGCTTCTTGCAAGATTTTTTTCCTTCTGATCTATATCCTTTTTTGGTAATTGTGTAAAAAATTTGCATATTGGCATCTGCATGCTCATGATTTTCACCTGTATTTTGTTTCAACAGATTCAAACACAGATATGGTCTAATTGTTTTGATAATAAACAGTATCTCTTTTTTACAAGTTCTGCTATAATAGGGGCACAACAAATCGTAATAACACAATGATATAAGGAGCGATACTATGGCAAATCAAAATACACGGGAACAGTTGGCGCTATCTCTGTCAAATGACGTTCTGACAGGCGCACTTATTCAAAAGCAGAAAGCCGGCTATCAGTTTGGTTTTCACATTCATACAACAATCGAAATTTATCGGATCGTTTCCGGAAGCTGCCATATGGATATTGCTTCTGAATCCATCCATTGTACGGAAGGCGATTTCATTATGATCCTGCCAAATGTCATCCATTCGTTCCGCGTGGATGACAGTGGTGACTGCGAATATCAGCAGATCCATTTCCGACCGGATACATTTGCAAAAATTATCTTGAGTGATGACGGTATTTATCCCATCGGTATGATGCATGCGATCCATTTCCACTGTCAGACCTACTATCGTCAGAAATCTGATCAGGTGCTGGATGACTGTGTAAATAAAATCATTTCGCTGCGCTCTTCCGCAGACAGTTTATTTACTGCCGCAAATATCAACATATCCATTATGAGCATCATGCTTCATATTCTGGACAAAAAGCGGCCGAATCACGATTTTACTGATCCGAACCTGCAAAACAGCTATGTGGCATACACTCTGGATTACATCCACAAAAACTATATGCACAAGATTCTTCAGGAGGACATTGCAAAGGAACTTCAGATTTCCGTCCGTTATCTGAGCAGCCTGTTCAAAAAATATATGACGATCACACTGTCCAACTATATCAATATTTACCGCATTAACAAATCCATTGATCTGATGCAGGATACAGATAAATCACTGACGGAGATTGCTCAGATGGTTGGTTTGAAAGATTCCCAGCATTATTCCAAACTGTTTATGACGGTCATTGGTGAATCTCCTTCCAGCTATCGTAAATCTTATATCAAAAATTATTACAACTAACGCAATAAAAGTTATGATCAAATATTTTTAGCAACGCTACATATGGTCTGCAATAATTTTATTCACACACAGCAGAAGCGGCTCTCTTTCGAAAGCCGCTTCTTTTTTTGTCATACCTTGGGAGGTCATTATGAAATTATTATTTCTGAACTTTACCGTTAACAACGTTGTATGTTCCGCCATTGTAAGAGAAGTCTACTTTACCATTACGGATGTACCACCAGCCATTTTCATTTTTAGCGATTCCGTTATAGTTGAAATCAACTTTACCATTGACGATTCTCCACCAGCCGTTTTTGTTTTTTGCAACTCCAGTGTAACCAAAGTCTACTTTACCGCCGCGGATGTACCACCAGCCGTTCTCGTTTTTCTCAACACTGTTGCAGTTGAAATCAACTTTACCATTGACGATTCTCCACCAGCCGTTTTCGTTCTTTGCAATTCCTGTGTAGCCGAAGTCTACCTTACCGTTTGTGATCTTCCACCAGCCGTTTTCATTCTTTGCTACGGTATTTGCTTTGAAATCAACTTTACCGTCTTTTACATAGAACCAGCCATTTACGTTCTTTGCTACGGTTGTTACATCAGTTGCAATCTTGCCATTCTTGTAGTAGTACCAGTTGCCATCCTCATTTTTCACATCTGCCAGACCATCCTTCATCTGTAATCCGCTCATAGCGTCTTTCAGATTTGCAAGTGCCAGTTTTACATCATACTGAGTCGCATCGGCATTCGCCATAACATCTTCTGCTGCTTTCAGTTTTGCTGCAAATGTCTTCCAGGATTTTGCAGAATACTGTTTCTCTTTGGAGAGAAGTTTGTTTGCGGTTGCAATCTGTGTTTCCAGACTGGATTTATTGATTGTGTCTTCATCACCACCACCGGTATTTCCGTTTTCTACTTTACTCATAACGCGGATCTCAGATGCAACTGCCCACCAGTTAGTAGATTTTGCTTCTGTTGCAAGTAATCTTACGTTTGTCACATTCTCTACCGGTTCAAACTCTGTGATCTTCCATCCGGAGGAGTTCTCCCAGCTTCCTTCCTGAACTAACTGATACTCATCAGAACCAGCTGTTTTTACAGAAAGCTCGAATTTTGTGATTGTTGTAAGGTATCCGCCCATATTCGGTCCCGGTAAATAACGAAGTCCGTCTACTGTATGTGCCTCCGGGAATTCGAAATCAATCCAGCATTCTCTGTTTTTGATTGCGGAACTAAATCCATCAAAGTTTGTCATCCAGTGTGTATTGGTATCACCGTCAATTGCATATGCCGGGTTACCGAAGTTAGAACCATAGTGTGTACCATTGTCCTGACTTCCTGCTGTTACTTTCACGCCTGCAACCGGAATGTCAAATTCTTCACCTGCATTTACAGTAACCTCACGAGTTGACAGATACTCTAATACTGCATTCAAATGACGATAGCATGTTTCGATTTCTTCGGAAGAAGTGTTGTCTCTGTTTAATGCAACATTTGCATCGTCAATTGCTTCTGTCAGTGTCTTCCAATCAGCTGCATCATATTTTTCTTCATCCAGATCTGCTGCTTTTGCAATCAGTTTCTTTAAGGATTTTGCTGTAATTTTCTCATCTACACGCTCAATTACAAGGTTATCAAGAACAAGCTCTTTATATCCGCCGAAGTTCTGTGCGCTTCCCTGGGATCCCTGCAGATCTGGTGCTTTATCTGTTGAGTAAATACCAAACCATGTCTGTCCGGAAAGGTCACCTGTGATCTCACAGACATAATGTCCGTCTTTGTTTTTTCCCATGTGTTTGTTCAGTGTATCAACTTCTGTTGCTTCTGAGAACTCGCCGCTGCCTACTACAACGCCGTATGTTCCATCACTACCTGCCTGGTAATCAAAACTTACACGATATTTTACACCTGGCTCGAAGCGGAAGTTCTGAGGAATTGTCTGGTATGCAAGAGTCTGTCTCTGTGTCAGACCATTGATCTTAACTGACCAATTTCCATCCAGAACGTCATCCATCTTCTTAACATCCCAGCCTGCCTGTGTATATGGTCCATGAAGCTCGGACAGATGGATTCTGTTATCTTCTACGCCTTCAATACCGCTGACAACGAATGGGTAGATTCCCTGTACGTTATTTTCGAAATCTTGCTCGAATTTCACGATATTGCCGTCTTTGTCTCTTGTGATATTCTGTGCATCATTTTCTACGATACGAACATCATCAAAGTAAGCATCTCCTTCGCCTGCTGCTTTTGCAAGTGTCAGAGTTACTTTTCCGCTTTCCGGAGCAGTAAAGTATACATACATATTCTGGAAATAACTGTTTCCGTCTACGGTTGCACTGGAATTACTGTGTGTATATGCTTTTACAAAGTTCTTTGCGATAGAACGCTCTGTATAATTTGTTCCCAGGACTTCATCTCCGCTTTTTACGGTCATAGATGCTTTACAATCGCTTCTGTTGTCCACACCTACGAGTACTGCGTACTGCTGACCCGGTTTCAGATCTGTCAGTTCCTGTGTCATAGCTACATCACCGCTCAGTTTCAGCATAGGATTGCTGTACTGGCTCTTAGCGATCTCAGCTGTTCCATCACCAACTTTTGTCCAGTTTGTAGCAAGAGAAGCTGCTCCACCGTTAAATCCGGCATCTACGATATGCATTCCCTGGCTCCATGTTACAGCGATATTGCCTTTCTCACCTTTGCATACAACATAAGGTACCTCAGCTTCTGCTGTAAGTGTCAACTGTCCATTTACGATATCAACAGTCTGCTCATCTGTCTTACCTTCATCGGTCAGACGATATACTTTAACATTCTTTAATCCAGCCCAGCTGTCCGGAACATCCCATGTCGTTGTGCCGCCCTGTGTATTCCAGTGATACATCTTCTCATCAGCAGATGCTACTTTCTTACCAGTCTCAGCATCCCAGTTCCACGGAATCAGATAGCTCTCTGTACCACGTTTGTTACCTGCCTGAATATCAGAATCACGACGATCACCAACAGAAGGTGCACCCTGTGCAACAACTTTTCCGTTTAATGTCATGGTTCTCTCTCTGTAAGCAGCATCAGATGGATTATTAGAACCTCTTTTCAGTACCAGTTTATTTCCATCATCATCTTTCAATGTGATTTCCATATCCGGTGTCCAGTTTGTAGCTCCGCCTGCATTTACCGGATCTCCATCTACCCATTTGATTACTTTGTAATGCTGGATAAATTTGGTTGTTACATCATGTGTGAACAGGTTTGTGATATATGTATCATAATCGTTACGTCCCTGCCATCCTTCGAAGTCTTTCATGTTGTAACCGCCAAGCAGAGGCATCATTGCAGCTCCGCCGTAAGAAGGATAATCAGCAACCCAGGAGTCTTTCTGATGGTTACGAAGGAAACGCATAACCTCACTGTTCTGACCTTTCTGGTTTGCTCCACCATAAGTTAAGTCAGCTGCCCAGTGCTGGAATGTTGCATCATACTCGTTTGCTACACCCCACTCATTTGCCATACGCCATCCATTGCTGTTGATCTCTTTTGACAGTTTACGTGTCTGCCAGGAGTCATCATCATTACTTCCGGTATTATTTCCCCAGATATCTACATATACGAAATCAAGGTTTGTTCCTACCAGTTTCTCAAGGTCATCAAAACGTCCTTCACGCTCACCTGTTGCCATATCATAGATACTGTCAAGACCAACTGCCTGATCCAGCCAGTTCCATCCATAGCGGAGGTTACCTGCTGTGTCACGACGAACATTGTCATCTTTGAACGCTTTTGCTTCCGGATACATCTCGCCGGCATTTACATGGATACCGAATCTTGCACCGTATTTAGCACCCTCTGTCATCAGAGTATTCATGTCATCAGCACCACCGATACGTTTACCGATATCAGCATAATCCGGATGTGCGGAGTCATGACCTTCATTTGCATAACCTTTTAACAGTACGGACTGTCCAAGGCCATCTGTATGTAATGCTACTTTCTTTACATTATCAAGAGTTGTCAGGAACGGGTTCTGTGCCTGTCCACCAAAGTTCATGGCGATACGGTATGCTACCAGCTCCGGAACTTCTTCACTCTTATATGGGTTGTTCATGATAGAACGGTATGCTACTGCACCATCCTGCCAGTCAATCTGTGCATCCTCATTCATATCACCTGCTATAATTACTTTTGTACGAGGCATTTCTGTCTCTTTTACCATATAAGATCTGTTGTGAGAATCTGTTACTACACGATGATAATACCATGCACAACTGCTCAGTCCCAGAGATACATAATCCTGTTTTTTCTGTGTGGTTGCCTGTACACGGGTATTATGAGATCCTCCGGATACAGTTGTTGATGCTGTGTATCCATCATGCTCGGAATTACTCCATAATCCGGCACTCATCTCATCATTGGATACAAATCCATATGCATAATCTCTGTTGTGTGTTGTATTGTCTTTAATCTCCAGATAGTAGTCACCACTGATCTTGGTATTAGAAGACATAGAAGCACCTTTAAAGTTAGCACCATTCTGTGAACTTCTTACAGAAACAAGGCTCTGGTTCGGAATCTCGATTGTCTGGATCGGATTTCCATCTACTGTATCCTCCAGATTATTCTTGATATCTGTAATGTTAAATTCCAGTGTATTGCCTTTGGCAACAAGTTCAGATGTGATCACTGCATCAATTTTGTCACCTTTGACTGTCATTACATAAGTAGCTTTTGCGCCGTCAAAAGTAGCTTTTACATCAGCATCATCCAACTCTACAGCTGTTCCGTTGATTGTTACTGTATTGATCTTCTCGCTCTGTCCATAGAACACTTTTCCAGCCAGATCGCCTTTTTTCATGTCATATCTGACAACACTTGGGAATGACTTGGATACAACAACATCCATATCTTCTGTGGAAAGTGTCTCTGTCTCAAGCTGAGCTTCCTGTGTCAGAACGATATTTTCAACATTCACATTCTGCTCACCTACAGTAACATCCTGTGTTGTACCTACATATCCATCACGGATTACGCTAAGCTGATACTGACCCGGTTTTACGTTAATGCTGTAAACGCCGTCCTCGTTTGTTTTTATGCTCTGTTTTCCAACTGCAACTGTTGCATTGGCAATCGGTTTACCTTCTGCATCTACAACTTTACCACTTACTGCAAAAGTCTTGATCTGATCCACTGTCTTCTGTCCGGTATAGTGAATATTCTTTACAAATACATCTGTCGCATTTCCGCCGTAGCTTCCGCATTTGAATGCGATTTTATTGCCCAGACTACCGATTTCACTGAAGTCTTCATTCTGGAATGCAACTGTATCACCAATCTTAACTGTTACTTTTTTAGCTGCAGTCCACTCGATGTGTACATTTACTTCCTCACCACTGCTTGGTGATGCAATTCTGCCACCAGTATACCACGGACTTCCACTTGCACCGTATTTCTGCCAGAACCATCCGCCTGCATCAAAGCCGATCATCATACCAACAGAATCGGTATTGTATCCAAGATATACACCAAAACGGTTGTTTGTAGCTTCCGTTGCGTCTGTTTTGATTGTAAAATCAAAATATCCATCTTTGGAAAAATCAAATGTGGTTGGATTAACAAACATTGCCGGTTTGGAGCCTGGATTATTTCCATTGCTAACTCCTGATTTGAGATGCAGCCAGCTACCCTCTACTTCACATACTGCATCGTCCCCCACTTTATTTTCCAATGTCCAGTCATCATCGATGCCATCAGTCAACTCTGCCTGTGCCTGAACATCGTCTGCATTCTGTTCCACTTCAGTTGCATTTGCAGTGATCGGATACAGACTTGTCGGAACCATTGTTCCAACCATAGATGCCGCCATAGCCAGGCAGAGCATCTTGACCACAAGTTTCTTTCTCATACTATTTTCCTCCTCGTATGATCCCCATAATTACCTTTGTTGCATGATGCAGTGAACCTCTGCATCATTTATATATAAAGCGTAAAATTCCCATGCCAGATGGTATGGGAATTCTACATTATATAATCATAAAAAAATGGAAAAGGAGCTTTTTCCTAAAGGGCAATGGCCAGACAGGTGCATTTGTTTTCTTTTCCTCTGTTTCATGTTCCACGCATCTAACACAAGTCATACTAATTTTTCAATTCGCAGGTACAACTGCCTTACCTTTGCCATAATTTACAGTTCAAATATATCAATACTTTTTTTCGACCGGTTGTTTCACTTTTCATCAAAGGTTTCCTTTTTTCCGCTCTGACACTTTCTATAAAGTACAAAAAGCATATGTGTTAATCCCCATCTTTAACATACATGTTCTTTGTCTATCCCCCAAAAACGTTTCCTCATTACCACCTCTGGCTCACATATCTGTATATCCGAACTATTTTACATGTTTTATTATATGTTTTTTGATGTTTTAATGCTTGCCATTTTCACTTCCTTTTCCACAATTTTTTATACAATTCGGAACAAATAAAATCTCCCGACTTCCATCCGGAAGCCGGGAGATTTTTATATTGCCTTTTACCTATTACCTGTGATTACATGAGCACTTTTCCGTTTTTAATGGTGAGTGTCTTATTGCTATCACGCATATGAAGTGTTCCGTTATAGGAAAAATCAACCTTACCGCCACGAATGTACCACCAGCCGTTGCTGTTGCTTGCGATACCGTTAAATCCAAAGTTTACTTTTCCGTTTTCAATACGCCACCAGCCGTTTTCATTCTTCGCTACGCCGTTATAACCAAAATCAACTTTACCGCCGCGGATATACCACCAGCCGTTCTCATTTTTTGCTACAGTGTTTGCAGAAAAGTCTACCTTACCGTTTACGATACGCCACCAGCCGTTTTCATTCTTTGCTACGCCGGTGTAACCAAAATCTACTTTTCCGTCTTTCGCTACGGTTGTAACGCCTGTCTGTACTTTTCCTCCACGGATCAGATACCAGGTATCACCAAATTTTGCAATATTATTATAGCTGAAATCAACTTTTCCATTTTTGATGTACCAACGACCGTTTTCATTGTCAGCCAGTCCGGTGTAATTGAAGTTAACTTTACCATTTTCAATTTTCCACCAGCCATTCTCATTTTTCGCTACGGTATTTGCAGAAAAATCAACCTTTCCATCTTTGCCGATGTACCACCAACCGTTTTCATTCTTTGCTACCGTTGTAATGCCTGTCTGTACTTTTCCTCCGCGGATCAGCCACCAGCCGTCTTCATTCTTGGCAACTGTGTTTGCAGAAAAGTCTACTTTGCCGCCACGGATGAGCCACATGCCGTTCTCATTTGCAGCCACTGTATTTGCAGAGAAATCTACTTTACCATTTTTCACGTACCACCAGCCGTTCTGGTTCTTTGCTACCGTTGTAACATTTGTTGCGATTTTACCATCCACACGATAATACCAGTTACCATTGCTGTCCGGTTTGTCCGCAAGTTTACCCGGCTTCATTTCCAGATTTTCTACTGCGTCTGTGATCGCTTTTGCCATCGCGTCAACTTCACTCTGATGTGTAATATCAAGATCTGAAATTACTGCATTCTGTGCTTCCACTAAAATACGTACACTTGCATCTGTATAAAGACTTAAATCGGACGGAATTGTCTTTAATGCAGCCTCTACTTTGCTGTAATCAGCGTCTCTGTATTTCAGGGCTGCAATTGCATCCTCAATGGCTTTCGCCATTTTGTCAACCTCATTCTGATGCGTGATGTCAAGGTCACGTTTCACTACTTCGGCTGCCTCTACAACAGCTTCCAGGCTCTTCTCTGTGTAAAGGTTTTCCTCTTCCTCAGATGGAATCTTTGCTAAAGCTGCTTCTACTTTGCTATAGTCGGCATCTTTATACTTCAGCCCTTTGACTGCTTTTTCAATGGTGGTTGCCATCTTGTCTACTTTGGTCTGCTCTGTAGCATCAAGATCTCTTACTACTGCATTCTTTGCAGCTGTCACTGCTTTTACAGATTCTTCTGTATAAAGATCCTTCAAGTCTTTGTCTGATGGGATTGTCTTGAGGGCTGCATCTACCTTTGTATAGTCTGCTTTCTTTACAGGTTCTACTGGTTTCTTTTCTAAGCCCTTAACTGCTTCTTCAATAGCTTTTGCCATTTTGTCTACATCAGACTGTTTTGCGATATCGTAGCCCCTTACTACTGCATTTTTTGCGGCTGTTACCGCTTTTACACTTTCTTCTGTGTAAATACTTAAATCAGTTGGAATCGTTTCAAGCGCTGCATCTACTTTGCTGTAATCTGCATCTTTATACTTCAGTGCTGCTACGGCATCCTCAATGTCTTTTGCCATCTTGTCTACTTTTGT
>CABRZK010000009.1 GCA_902475415.1 uncultured Eubacterium sp. | reverse complement strand
ATACCAGATAGAATTCAAGAAGTACTAGCAGCAACAGATTCGTATATTAAAAAAGCTGGTAAAGTTAATCGACTTAGAATAATGGGTAGTATTTAAATAATAATAGTGTAAAATATTAAGTGTCGTAGATCTACAGAATAATGACATAAATGATAAATACATTAACAAGAGAGATACCAGAAAATGAATCAAACAATAATAACAAATATAACGCAAGGCTTAACCACCGCCTTCATCGACCACACTGTCTCTTCCAACCTGGCTTACAGACCGCAATTTATATCCAATAATTACAAAGAAGGGCGCAAGGTCATCTCATCCATTGAGGATGAATTATTATCCTGTGAACAGTTTGCCATCAGTGTGGCATTTATCACGATGAGTGGAATTACACCGCTGCTTCAGACCTTAAAAGAACTGGAGAAGCGTGGGATTCCGGGGCGGATTTTGACAACGGATTATTTGACATTCAGTGATCCGAAGGCGTTGCGGAAATTAGAAGAATTTTCCAATTTGCATGTAAAGATGTATGTAACAGATCAGAAAGAAGAAGGATTTCACACAAAAGGGTATATTTTCAAAAAAGAAGAGATGTACCGGATTATTGTGGGAAGTTCCAATATGACACTCAGTGCGCTTACTGTGAATCGGGAATGGAATACGAGGATTGTTTCTACGGAACAAGGTGAGTATGCACAAAGTGTGTTGACGGAATTTGAGGATTTGTGGAATTCTCCGCAGGCGGTGGAATTTGAACAATTTATTGACAGTTATACGGAAAACTATACAAGAAATAAAATTATCCGTAAACAGAAGGAACTGGCGCGCCAGGAACAGATTCCGTCGTTAGAGGCGTATCGGTTACAACCAAACTCCATGCAGACCGGATTTATCAATAATTTGCAGAAAATATATGATGCAGGGGAAGATAAAGCGTTACTGATCAGTGCGACAGGTACGGGAAAGACGTATGCTTCTGCCTTTGCCATGAGAGAGCTTGGCTTTCGGAAGGTATTATTTTTAGTACATAGGAATCAGATTGCAAAGCAGGCAAAGAAATCTTACCGTAAAGTATTTGGCTGCAGTGTTTCGATGGGAATGGTTACCGGTCAGTATCAGGAAATGGACAAAGATTATATATTTGCAACCATTCAGACTATCAGTAAAGAACAGACATTACATGCTTTTGAACGGACAGCATTTGACGCGATTATTATTGATGAAGCACATCATAGTTCTGCCAACAGTTATAAAAAAGTGATGGAGTATTTTACACCAAAACTGTGGCTTGGTATGACTGCGACACCGGATAAGCGAGATGATAATCTGGAAGGCAGAAATATTTATGAGATTTTTAATCATCAGATTGCCTATGAGATTCGGTTGCAGGATGCTATGGAAGACGATTTGCTATGCCCATTCCATTATTTTGGAATTACAGATCTGGAAGTGATTGCGGATGAGGCGAAGGGAGCAGAGGAAAAACTGGCGAATTTTCGGTATCTTACTTCGGACGAGCGTGTGGCAAATGTTATGAAACAGGCGGAGTTTTTCAGCTATAGTGGTGATCGAGTAAAGGGCTTGATTTTCTGTAGCAGGATTGATGAAGCAAAAGAATTATCAAAGAAATTCAATAAGCGTGGTTGGAGAACACAGGTATTAAGCGGAAATGATTCGGAATCAGCAAGGGCAGATGCAATTGAACGGCTGGCAGCAGATGCTGGAGAAAATATACTGGATTATATTATTTCCGTGGATATTTTCTCAGAAGGTGTGGATGTGCCGGAAATCAATCAGGTTATCATGTTGCGTCCTACGGAGTCTCCGATTGTATTTATCCAGCAATTGGGTCGGGGACTGCGTAAAGCAGAAAATAAGGAATACGTGGTGGTTCTGGATTTCATTGGAAATTATCGGAATAATTTTATGATTCCAATTGCTTTATCCGGAGACCGAAGTTATAACAAAGATAATATTCGTCGGTATGTAACCGAAGGTGGACGGGTGATTCCGGGAGCGAGTACCATTCACTTTGATGAGATTTCCAGAAAACGGATTTTCCAGGCGATTGATACAGCGAATTTTAATGATATTAAGCTAATCCGGGAGAATTATACAAATCTTAAAAATAAACTGGGACATATTCCGAAGCTATCGGATTTTGACCGATATGGCGAGATGGATGTGTTGCGGATTTTTGAGAATAACAGTCTGGGTTCGTATTATAAGTTTCTGGTGAAATACGAGAAAGAATATACGGTGCGGCTTTCCGAAGAGGAAGAAAAGGTTATTGAATTCATATGTAAAAAATTAGCCAGCGGGAAAAGAATTCATGAGTTGGAACTTCTGAATCGTATGCTAAAGTATCATCATGGACTGTTGAATATTTTGCAGCAAGCGCTGGAGAAAAAATATCATCGTGCTATGACAGAAAACTGCGCGGAAAATGTAGTAAATATCATGACGAATGAATTTCCAACCAGTGCGGCAAAGAAAACGTATGCTTCCTGTGTTTTTCTTGAAAAAGA
Source organism: uncultured Eubacterium sp. (assembly GCA_902475415.1). Lineage (GTDB taxonomy): Bacteria > Bacillota > Clostridia > Lachnospirales > Lachnospiraceae > Eubacterium_I. The sequence continues at coordinate 16,405 of CABRZK010000009.1, read as the reverse complement.
AGGGAAAGATTATCGGGTTTCCGAAAATTTTGAAAAGATGTTGGAAAATCGGGAGTTTTATAAGATACTGGAAGAAGTTGTGGAGTTTGGTATCGCCCGGTATCAGATGAACTATAGTAAGACATATCAGGATACGGATCTGGTATTATATCAGAAATATACGTATGAGGATGCCTGTCGGTTGTTAAACTGGGAGCGTAATGAAGTTCCGTTGAATATCGGTGGGTATAAATATGATAAGAAGACAAAAACATTTCCTGTATTTATCAATTATGATAAACAGGAGGATATCAGCGATACAACAAAATACGAAGATCATTTTCTCACAGCGGATCGTCTGATTGCTATTTCGAAAAGTGGGCGAAGCAGGGATTCAGAGGATGTGCAAAATTTCCTGAAAGCAAAGGAACGGGGGATTGATGTACAGCTTTTTGTGAGAAAGAATAAGGATGATAAGATTTCCAAAGAATTCTATTATCTTGGTCGGATGACAGCTACGGGTCGAACCGAAGAATTTGTCATGGCTAATACGGACAAGACAGCAGTAGAGATTGAGTGGGCGTTGGATACGCCGGTCAGAGAAGATATTTATGAGTATATTATCAATGGATAAAGGAGACGCAGGATGAAGACAATTAAGGTAGTGGCAGCGATTATTATAGACAACGGAAAGGTATTTGCAACGCAGAGAGGCTACGGTGAATTCAAGGATGGTTGGGAATTTCCGGGAGGTAAGATTGAAGAAGGGGAAACAGCCAGAGAAGCAATCGTAAGAGAGATCCGGGAAGAACTGGATACGGAGATCCAGGTGGAAGAACTTCTGGACACCGTGGAGTATGATTATCCGAAGTTTCATTTGTCGATGGATTGCTTCATTTGTACAGTGAAGTCTGGAGATTTAGTGCTGAAGGAGCACGAGGCAGCGAAATGGCTGACGAAGGAGACGCTGGAGAGTGTGGAATGGCTGCCGGCGGATGAAGGGTTGATTGAGAAGATCAGGGAGTATATCCAGAAAAATTGAAAATATCTTCCGTACATGATAATATAATGAATAGTTAAGCAGAATAACCGGAAACCGGAGGATTCATAGTGAAAGAATATTTTATCAGTGAAATTAATATAGAAAAGTTGTATCATTTATCAAATATAACGATTGAATTGGATACAACCAAGCGCCAGCATTTGTTGTTAACTGGAAAAAATGGTTCAGGAAAGACATCGTTACTGTTAAGATTAGTAAGATATCTGAAAGTACTTAAAGATGGACATCTTATTCGATTAACGAGAACATGGCCGGAATTAGAAGAAGATGCGAAACGTAAGATGGAACATGCTTCAAGTGAGAATGAACGATTTAAAGCGGAACAGGATTACAGGCAATGGTCGGATTTGATTCGTAAGTATAGCGATGGCATTAGGGTTGCATGGAATGATAATGATGGACTTGAAAGTGCATATCAAAAAGGAGAATTTATAACTGCGTATTTTCCGGCAGAACGGAAAGCACAATTTGCGAAACCGAATGGCGTGGAAAATATTAAGCTGTCTGAAGTATATGACACCACGGAGAACGCCGGAAATATTCTTCTTAAGTATATGGTTCACATGAAGACACAGCAATCTTTTGCAAGAAACGAAGACGACCAGGAAATCGTAGGGAGGATTCAACAATGGTTTGACAGATTTGAATCTGCGCTGCAGGTTTTGCTGGACGAAAAATCGATTCATCTGGAATATGATTATAAAAATTATAATTTTAAAATCAGACAGGAAGGCCGGGAGCCTTTTGAATTCAGTGAACTGTCAGATGGTTATTCATCGGTAATTTATATTGTATCCGATTTGATTCTTCGAATGGACAAAAACTGGTTATTGGCTGAAGAAATCAGTCAGTATAATGCACAGGGAATTGTTCTGATTGATGAGTTGGAAACGCATCTTCATATTGAACTGCAGAAAAAAATTCTTCCATTCTTAACAGAATTTTTCCCGAATATTCAATTTATTGTGACGACACATTCGCCATATATTTTGAATTCTATTTCCAATGCGAAAGCATATGATCTGGAAAAGCATGTGGAACTGGAGAACCTGGCTGCTTTTTCATCGGATGAACTTGCGGAAGGCTACTTTGAGGCAGATGAATATTCAGATACATTAAAAGAGGAACTGGAGCGATATGCACAGTTGTGTTCTGGAAAAAAACTGACGGAAGAGGAGAGGGCTGAACGGGCAGAATTAAAAATAAAATTTAAAAATTTGTCAACAGATCTGTCAGGAGCTGCCAGAGAAAAGTTTGAGGATATCGAACGGAGAAGGGAAACGAATGATTAAGATTGAGAGGAAGGAAACCCCGCATACACAAGAGGCAATGGATGATTTGCAGGAAGCATGTGATACAGGTCGTTCGTATAATACGGAACATGTGAATCAGGCGTTACAGGAAGTATTCCATGGGAAATGTTATATTTGCGAAAACAAAGAGGCAACATCCTATCAAATTGAACATCTGATTCCGCACCGGGGCGATAAAAAATTGAAATATGACTGGAATAATCTGTTTTGGGTGTGTGCACATTGCAACAATATTAAGTCAGACAAATATGAACCAATATTGAACTGTACAACAGAGCCTGTAGAACACCTGATTGCTTTTCGGAAAACAGGTTATTTTGGAACGGATGAAAAACTGGAGTTTGTGCCGGTGAAGGATGATAATGTAGCGATCAGAAATACCATTTTGCTGTTAAATGATGCATATTATGGAACGACTCCTCAGAAGAAAATGGAAGCAAGGATTATACGTAAAACGTTGCGGAAAGATCTTTCAAAGTTCAAAGAATATGTAAGGGAGTATCAGGAAGCAGAGAACGAAGAGGAAAAAGAGGATATTGCGATGCTTCTGAAGAGGGAACTGAAAGACAGTTCTGCGTTTACGGCATTTAAGAGATGGCTGATATGGGATAATGAGGAAAAGTATGGGGAATTGGAGAAATTTATTCCTGAGAATCAGAAGAAAAAATTATTTGACATTTAAAGGTGGATGGCGCTAACCATCCACCGCTCTGGAAAACCAGAGAAACCTCGTCGGTCAAAGTGTTTTTAATGTATGGTCTTGTCGACCAAAATACTTGTTGATTTGATTATACATGATTTTATGAAAAATCCACAGGAAAATAAAAGAAATTGGTGGAATGAATGCAAGATGAAAGGTGGATATGAATACATAAAAATTTGCACATCCGTCTTTCCAGTGCTATACTTATCTCAAACATATCACCACAGAAAGGGGCATAATCATGGAGACAGTATTACAATTTTTAAAAGACGCAGAGACATATTATCTGGCAACTGTAGAGGGTAATCAACCGAGAGTTCGTCCTTTTGGAACAGCTCATATTTTTGAGGGCAAGCTGTATATCCAGACCGGAAAAGTGAAAGATGTCTCAAAACAGTTACATGCCAATCCGAAAGCTGAGATCTGTGCTTTTAAGGGTGGTGAATGGATCCGTGTGGCTGGTGAACTGGTAGAGGATGATCGTGTGGAAGCAAGACAGTCCATGCTGGACGCATATCCGAGTCTGCAGAAAATGTATGCCGCAGATGATGGCAATACAGAAGTTTTTTATTTTAAGAATGCAACCGCAACGATTTCTGCATTTACGCATGAACCGGAAGTGATTACTTTTTAAAAAATAAAAAATTCTGGAAATTATATGAATACGGAATTGAGTAACGATGAGCCGGTAGCCGATGGTTATCGGCTCATTATGGGATTATGATATAAAGATATTGTGTGAGCTGGATAAAAGTTTTGTATAGAATAAAAAAGAAACGAGCAACCCGCTTGGATCCTAGGACCGTACACGACACAAAACCCATTTCTTAACTTCATTATAAAGTATTTCTATCAAAAGTCAATCAAAGATGTAAGAAATAAAGGAGAACAACCAATGAACAATCACGATAACAACCCCAAATACATCCAAATCCGAGGTGCCAGAGTCCACAACCTGAAGAACATAAACGTAGATATCCCCCTGCACCAGATCGTAGGCATCGCAGGTGTGTCCGGCTCCGGGAAGTCGTCGTTGGCGTTGGGGGTGTTGTATGCGGAGGGATCCAGGAGGTATCTGGAATCGCTTTCTACTTATACGCGAAGACGTATGACGGGTGCGGCGAAGGCACAGGTGGATGAAGTTTTGTATGTGCCGGCGGCGCTTGCGCTGCATCAGCGGCCGGGAATTCCGGGAATCCGGAGTACGTTTGGCACGGGAACGGAGCTTTTGAACATTCTGCGGCTGATGTATTCGAGGCTGGCTTCGCATCGGTGTCCCAATGGGCATTATGTGGAGCCGACATTAAAAGTGGCAGCGGAGCAGGAGATTTTTTGCCCAATCTGTGGGGAGCAGGTGCAGCCGCCGAGTGCGGAAGAACTTGCGTTTAATTCTCAGGGTGCATGCCCGGAATGTGGTGGTACCGGGCGAGTACGGACGGTAAATATTGATTCTCTGGTACCTGATGATTCGATCAGTATCGATGACGGGGCGGTTGCACCGTGGAACAGTCTGATGTGGTCACTGATGACGGATGTATGTCGGGAAATGGGTGTGCGCACGGATATTCCGTTTCGCGAGCTGACGGAGAAAGAAAAAGATATTGTTTATCACGGGCCTGCGGAAAAGAAACATATTTTTTATAAAGCAAAGAATTCGAACCAGGCAGGAGAACTGGATTTTACCTATTACAATGCGGTGTATACTGTGGAAAATGCCCTTGCTAAAGTAAAAGATGAAAAGGGTATGAAACGTGTGGAAAAATTCCTGAAAGAAGAGATCTGCCCGCAGTGTCAGGGAAGCAGACTTTCCGAAAAAGCGAGAGCACCGAAACTTCGAGGCATCGGACTGGCGGAGGCGTGTCAGATGACTTTAAAAGATTTGGTTGTATGGGTTGCCGATGTTCCGGATTCTCTGCCGGAGGAAATGCGTCCAATGGCAGAATCAATCTGCGAATCCTTTCAGACAGCTGCAAAAAGACTGATGGATCTGGGACTTTCTTACCTGTCTCTCGACAGAGCAGCTGCGACATTGTCTACCGGGGAGCGGCAACGGATGCAGCTGGCGAGAGCTGTAAGAAACCGTACGACAGGTGTATTGTACGTGTTGGACGAGCCTTCCATCGGATTACATCCTTCCAATATTAATGGATTGAATGCCGTGATGCATGATCTGATCGCGGATGGCAATTCGGTTCTTCTGGTCGATCACGATACGCAGATTTTGTCCGAAGCTGACTGGATCGTGGAGATGGGACCGGAGGCAGGAAATGGCGGTGGATATGTGATCGCAGAGGGAACGATCCCTGAGATTACAAAGAATCCGGCTTCCATGATTGGTCCGTTTTTAGCGCAGAAAACGAATTTGCCGGTATGGGAACAGACGCATGCTGAAAATATGTTTGATCTGGGAGTTATCCATCTTTCTACCAATGCGATCCATACGGTAAAACCTCTGGAAGTCGATATTCCAAAAGGCAGGCTGACCGTTGTGACCGGTGTGTCCGGCTCTGGCAAGACTACGATGGTGCTGGAAAGCCTGATTCCGGGACTGGAGGCAGCACTGAACGGAGAGACATTGCCGGAACACGTGAAAAATGTTTCTGCGGAGGAGATTTCCCATGTGAAACTGATCGATGCGTCACCGATTGGAATCAACATTCGTTCTACCGTGGCAACGTATGCCAATGTGCATGATGAACTTCGAAAGATTTATGCAAAAACTGACGATGCAAAAAGGATGAAATACAAGGCAAAGAATTTTTCCTATAATACCGGAAATCTCAGATGTCCGGCATGTGATGGAACGGGGCAGATCACATTGGATGTACAATTTTTGCCGGATGTGGATGTGGTGTGCCCGGAATGTAAAGGATCTCGGTATGCGAAAGCGGCATGGCAGGTTTGCTATGAAAAGGAACCGGGGAAAAGGTATTCGCTGCCGCAGATGATGGCGATGGATGTGAATACGGCACTTCAGGCAGCCGGAGACTGGAAAGTGGTGCGGCAGCGTCTGGAAGTGCTGCGTGATCTTGGTCTTGGCTATCTGACCCTGGGTGAGGCGACGCCGGGGCTGTCCGGCGGGGAAGCACAGAGACTGAAACTTGCCAGTGAGATGGGAAAAGGGCAGTCCGATTCCGTTTTCGTGTTCGATGAACCGACGATTGGATTACATCCATTGGACGTAAAGACACTGCTTCAGGTGTTCCAGGCACTTGTGGATCAGGGGGCAACCGTAATCGTGATAGAACACGATCTGGATGTGATCCGAAACGCAGATTATATCATCGATATGGGTCCGGAAGGCGGCGAAGCAGGCGGAAGAATCGTTGCCTTGGGAACACCGGAGCAGGTTGCAGGAAATAAGAATAGCGTTATCGGGGAATTCATACGTCGAAGATAATTTTGCTTTATGCGAATTACGGGTCAAAGGCTGTAATTGTACAAGACAGATTTACGGTTTCCTAAGTCCGGACCGCAGTGACACGGAGCCCGGATTATTCACTTGGAAGCATAACCCTATAAACATCATTGCCGCCTGAACTCAGGCGGTAGCCCTGTAAAGACGGATGACAGAAAGTTCATCAATCTGATGACAATCCATGTGAGCAAGTCGGTGACAGTTCATGAGGTCAGGAACATGAAAGAAATTTGATTATCTAGTTTGTTAAATAAAAAAGAACTGAGCAATCTTTTCCAAGCAAATAATAATAATCTCCTTGATTTGTTTTATATAAAAAAGGTAATGCGACAGCAACAATTTCTGCATTTACGCATAAACCGGAAGTGATTACTTTCTAAGAGATATATCACGGCTTCCCCAACTGATGGAGCAACGAGAAAGTTTTCTTGCATTTGCGCAGCCTTTATAGATGCAGGCAATCCTTCGCTATTGTTGTGAATTTTGTGCATTTGCCATAAAATGTAAAAAACAATCCATGGCCGGAGTATATTCTCCGGCTTTTTTATATGCAAATCCAATCCGGAGTACCGGTGATTCTTCCAAAGGAACAGATATCACGCCCTCATGTTGAAACAGACGAAAATTGCTCTCTGCAAAAAGGCTGATACCTTCTCCGACAGCAACGGCACTGATTAAAGACTCTACGCGTGCAGTGCGAAAAATCGACGGATGAATACCTGCATTTTGAAAAATCTGCATACACAGCTGATAAATGGATGTGTATGGGTGCATCAGCAGAAAAGACTGATCGGTCAGTGCTGTAACAGAAAGCTTTTGTCGTGTTGCCAGTGGATGATCTGCCGGAAGCATGACACAGATCCGGTCGGTTGCAATAGGAAAAAAATGATAATGTTCCGTATCGATCATAGATTCTCTGGCAAGAATCATGGCAAATCGCTTCTTTTCGATGCCTTCCATTAATTCGCTTTCTTCCACCTCGGTAAGAGCAAGAGAAATCTCTGGGTGTTCTTTCTGAAACAGGCGGAAACTTCCGGTAAGATGATACTGAGAGAGTACAGGAAGCGTTCCCACAGATAATTGCTGTTCCTTGGCAGTCTGATACAGAGACATCCGGTAAAGCATCTGCCGGTATTGCCGGGAAAGTTCCATTGTCATTCGACACATTAAGAAACGGAATGAGGATTCTAAATAACTGACGGGTTCGGAGATCCATTAGTTTACCCGGTATAGCAAATATCGAACTGATATTCTACGGCAATATCTCGTACAGTGTGTCAGCGAATTTTGAATAACCGGCAACCATATCAAAAATTCCTCTGATAATCACAAATTTTCCCGTGACAAGTCATATATTTTAACGTATAGTAATAGATAGAAAACAAATGTCAACCGACGATGGAAACCTTTGGGACGCCCTTTTCCATCGTCGGTTGTACTATGAAAGAGAAGGAGAAAAAGATGTATACACTATTACTACTGTTGATTTATCTGGCATTTATCAGTCTCGGACTGCCAGATTCCCTTCTGGGTTCTGCCTGGCCGGTGATGCACAAGGCTTTTTAGGTTCCGCTGTCTTATGCGGGTCTGGTAACTATGATTATTTCCGGAGGAACCATCTGTTCCAGTTTGATGTCTGAGCGTCTGACAAAGAAATTCGGTACACAGATTGTAACTGTGTTCAGCGTGATGCTTACTGCAATCGCATTATTCGGATTTTCTACGGCAAGCGCCTTCTGGATGCTCTGTCTATGGGCCATTCCCTATGGACTGGGTGCGGGAGCGATTGATGCTGCACTGAACAACTATGTAGCGCTTCATTATAATTCCAGGCATATGAGCTGGCTGCATTGTTTCTGGGGACTGGGAACCATTATCAGTCCGTATGTGATGAGTTATGCACTGACCACATCGGTATGGCAGAACGGATATCGCATGGTATCTTTTATCCAGATCGGAATAACCTTGATTCTTTTCGTGACACTGCCGATATGGAAGGTGAATAAAAAAGAAACTGCGCAGGAAGAAAAGGCAGAAGAAGAGATGGTAGGCATCAAAGGTGCACTGAAGATCAAAGGCGTTCCGAATCTTCTTCTTGGATTTTTCTCCTATTGTGCACTGGAATCAGCAGTGATTCTGTGGGGAAGCAGCTATCTGGTAGGAGCAAAGGGAATTTCTGCGGAACGTGCAGCAGCCTTTGCGTCCCTGTTTTGCATCGGTATCACACTTGGAAGATTTCTGGCAGGCTTTATTACAGAGAAAATGGGAGACCACAAGATGATTCGTCTGGGCATCGCTATCATTCTTGTTGGATGTATCGGTATGCTGTTACCGGTATCCATCGATGAATTTGCACTGTTTGGTCTGGTTATTATGGGACTTGGCTGTGCACCGATTTATCCATCTATTATCCATGCAACACCGTCCAATTTCGGAGAGAAGAACTCCCAGGCGATCATCGGTATCCAGATGGCGAGTGCTTATGTGGGATCTACTTTTATGCCTCCGCTGTTCGGACTGATCGCAAACCATATTTCTGTCGGTTTACTTCCGGTTTATGTATTGTTCTTCCTGATTCTGATGTTCTTTATGCTGGAAAAGACATTTAAACTGGTGAAATAGTAATAATCAAACAGCTTCGGGGTTACGTGTCAGTTTCCTGAAAGATGTTTTTGATTTGCATAATTTTATTTGTAACAGAAAAGGATATAAATATGTATAAAGAAAACAAAGATATGATATTACAATATTATAATCAAAATGCCGGTTCTTTTGTCAGCAGTACAGTTCACGCAGATCTGACAGATACACTGAATCGGTTTTTAAGCAGACTGGAACCGGGAGCGGCAATTCTTGATTTTGGCTGCGGTTCCGGCAGAGATACCAAATATTTTCTGGAACATGGCTATCAGGTGGAGGCCATAGACGGATCCGAAGAACTGTGTAAAATCGCCAGTGCCTATACAGGAATTCCGGTACGCCAGATGTATTTTCAGGATCTGGATGCCCGGGAGCAGTATGACGGTATCTGGGCGTGTTCTTCGATTCTGCATCTGGAACAAACAGAATTAAGATCTGTGCTGAAAAAAATGGCGGATGCCCTGCGTCCCGATGGATGGATCTATACTTCTTTCAAATATGGAGAGTATGAAGGGATGCGAAACGGCAGATATTTCACGGATTTCACCTGGAACAGTTTCCAGAGATTCATCCGTGAAACCGAATCACTTTTCATAGCAGAATCCTGGGTGACCGGTGATGTGCGTCCGGGAAGGGAAGAAGAAAAGTGGCTGAATCTGCTGTTGCAGAAGCGATAATAGAGAATGGCACAAAAACCATCCGTTGTATCAGTGATATCCTTATTTATTCTGTGCAATTTCAATAAAATCCCTGGCGTATTTGGGAAGATAAGTTCCCCTGCGAAAAGCGATGCTCAGTGTTGTAAAGATTCCTTTTTCTCCGACAGAAAAGCAAACCGGTTTTCTGGAAAATTCCATATTCTGTATATATGTTTCCGGCGTAAAACACATGCCCATTCCCTGCATACAAAGTTTTACACAGGTCTCCGTGTTCCGGCTTCGAACCGGTACACGGGGCTGGACACCGGCGCGATCCAGGGCTTCAAGAACCAGTTTTCCGGTGGTCTGTTCCGGGAAATGGAGAATAAAAGGTTCGCTGGCAAGCGTGGACAGATCGATTCTCGGATACCGGTCGGAGGGAGACTGATATCCGGAAGATGCCAACGGATGATCCGGTGGCATAACCAGAAGAATTTCCTCTCTTTTCAGCAGTTCGTATTCCAGTTTTGGATGTTCCCTCATCTCATTAAAAATCCCAAAATCAAGCTGATCATTCAACAGAAGTTTTTCCTGAATAGAGTATGCCTCTTCCCAGATGCTGACATTGACATTCGGATATTTTTCTGAAAATTCTGCCATAATCTGTGGAATCATACAGCTGCTTCGCATCAGTGGAACAGCAATATTCAATTCCCCTTCGTTATTTTCCGTCAGATCTTTCAGTTCTTTTTCCCAGTCTTGTTTTACCTGAAGAATTTTACGGGCGTATTCCATGTATTTTCTTCCGGTATAGGTCGGCACATAAGTATTTCCATTTCGGCTGAAGAGTTTCGCTCCCATTTCCCGTTCCAGTTTTTGCAGATGCTTGGTGAGTGTGGGCTGAGAAATGTAGAGTTCCTGCGCTGCCCTGGTAAGATTCTGGTGTTTGGCGATACATAAAATATAGTGCAATTCACTGTAGTTCATAAAATCCCCCTGACTATTCTGTTTTGGCATAAAATTTATGTAAAATATGAATTGGACTTCCTGTACTGCCTATTTTACAATATTTTCTATCAGCTTATCAAGACATTTCTTATTGAGGGAGGAAAAACAAATGAAAAATTGGCTGGAAAAACAGTTTCGGTTGTCAGAATTTCATACGGATGTCAAAACAGAGATTCTTGCCGGACTGACTACTTTTGTTACTATGGCATACATTCTTGCTACTGTACCAAACATCATGTCCGGAGCCGGATTTGACAAACATGTAACTCTGACGATTATGATTCTTCTGATTATCGTGACTACCTGTGCGATGGCATTGTATACCAACCGTCCGTTTGCATTAGCACCGGGACTTGGAAGCGTGGGTATTATCGCGTCTATGATTACGAATGAGGGTGTCAGCGCACCGATTGCAGCAGGCGTTATTTTCTGGAGTGGTGTACTTTTTATCATCATTTCTTTTCTGGGACTGCGGGAAGCTGTTGTGCGTGTGATTCCAGTCAGCCTAAAACAGTCAGTAAGTGCCGGTATCGGTCTGTTTATTGCGCTTCTGGGAGCAAAAAACTGTGGGCTGATCGTAGCAAATGATGCAAAAAACTGCCTGTCTTTTGGTGATCTTGCTTCTCCGTCCGTTATCGTGGCAGCCATTGGTTTTCTGATTCTGATGGTTATCAAGGCACGGAATGTTCCGGGTGGTATGATTCTGGCAATTGTGCTGACTACGATTGTGGGAATTCCGTTCGGTGTGACACATGCTCCGGAACAGATCTTTTCTCTTCCGGCTGGTATTGGCAAACAATTTTTGAATATTGATTTTCTTGGAGCGCTGAATTTTGCTTATATTCCGTTCCTGATCGCCTTGTTTGTACCTGATTTCTTCTCTACTTTTGGTACGGTTCTCGGTGTTGGAGCGAAAGCAGGATACCTGGACAAAGACGGTAATCTGCCGGGTATTGATAAATGTTTTAAAGTAGACGCTATTTCCACAAGTCTTGGAGCACTGTTCGGTATGCCGAGCATGACTACCTATCTGGAATCCTCTGCGGGTGTGGAAGCAGGTGGTAAGACAGGACTTACGGTCATCTTTACCAGTATTTTCTTTGGAATTTCTCTGTTCCTGGCACCACTGGCTCTTGTGATCCCGTCAGCAGCAACCGGTCCGGTACTGATCTTTATTGGAATCAATATGTTGAGTGCAATGAAAAACATTGATTATTCCGATATCACAGAGTATATCCCGGCATTTTTGTGTGTGACCTTCACAATTTTTGCCAACAACATCGCAAATGGTATCTGCGTGGCACTGCCGGCATATCTGGTAATGAAGATTGCAACCGGTAAGATCAAAAAAATCGATCCGGTGATGTATGTTCTTGTGGCTGTCTGTCTCTTATATTTTTATTCTATTGTATAAATGAGGTGAAAACAGATGGAGAAGATTCAGCTGTTGATAAAACATGCAAAAGTATTTAATTCGTATCTGAAGAAATTTATCGATGCAGATGTCTCTGTAAAAGATGGAAAATTCTACTATATTGACAGAAAGCACGAAAATCTGTTTAATGCGGAACAGACAATCGATGCAGATGGGCAATACATGATTCCCGGTATGGTAGATATTCACATGCATATTGAGAGTTCTATGACAACGCCGGGCTCTTTTGGAAACTGTGCAGCGAAAAATGGTGTCACCACAGTGATTTCCGAACCACATGAGATGGCAAATGTCAAAGGGGTTCGCGGAATCCTTGAGATGATATCTGCGGCAAAAGATGCACCCATTGATATTTTCTACGGGATTCCGAGCAGCGTTCCATCGACCAGTGAAGAACTGGAAACCACCGGCGGTGTGATTGATTTTGAGGCGATGAAGCATCTGCTTGGTGAAAAAGATGTGGTCTGCGTTGGCGAGATTATGAATTATCGGGAAATTATCCGGGAAAATCATCTGGAGATCTCAAAATTTCTGGATTATCTGCGGCAGGAACATCCGGGATATGTGATTGAAGGACATTGTCCGTCTCTGGTGGATCTGGATCTTGCAAAATTCCTGTATCTTGGCATTAATGGAGATCATACAGAACATACCCTGGAAGAGGTAAAACAGCGGATCGAAAATGGAATGTTCTTTGAGATCCAGGATAAGATGTTGAAGCCGGAAGTGTTATCGTATATCTGTGAAAATCATTTATTTGAATATTGTTCTTTTGTGACAGATGATACGATGGCAGATGTTTTATATGAACAGGGGCATCTGAATACTGTAGTACAAAAGGCGATAGAGATGGGCTTTCCAAAGGAACAGGCGATTTACTGCGCGACCTATACACCGTGTCAGAGAATGCATTTTTATGACCGGGGTGTGATTGCTCCGGGAAAACTGGCAGATTTTATCCTTCTGAAGGATCCGGCAAAATTACTGGAGCCTGAAACGGTGTTTAAAAATGGAATTTCCATCTATAAAAAAGAGGACAGACAGGCATTCCCCGTAGAACCGTATGCATTCCCGGAAGATTTTTATCACAGTGTTTCCATTCCGGAAGTAACACTTTCGGATTTTGATGTTAAAGTTCCGGTCGAAGAAGGGGAAGTAACGGTCCGTGCGATGGAAGTACATCCGGATCGCACCCAGACCACGGAGAAACTGGTAACCATGCAGGTAAAAGAGCACAAGATCTGCTGGCAGGAAAGCGGATGTCTGCTGGCGATGGTTCTGGAACGCCATGGGAAAAATGGGAATATCGGTTATGGATTTCTGACAGGTTCGTGTCAGAGAGAGGGAACCGTAGCAACTACATTTTTTCATGATCACCACAATCTGTTTGTTGCGGGAAATGACCCGAAAGATATGTTGTGTGCCGTACAGAGAATCGGGGAATTGCAGGGCGGTTTTCTTACAGTAAAAGATGGGCAGATTCTCTCGGAACTTGCATTACCTGTCTGTGGAATTCTTTCGGAGGCATCCATTGAAGCAACAGGAAGCGCGCTGAAAGAAGTGCGGGAAAGTCTGATCGATCTGGGATATGAACATCATAATCCGATCATGTCTGTGGGAACGCTTGGACTCCCTGTAAGTCCTGCATTGAAACTGACCGATCATGGATTGATCGACGTAAAAAGAGGAGAAATCGTGCCTCTGGTGTTATCCTGTTCTTGATTTTTTTACAGGATTTGCTTTATACTGTTCATAGTTCATCGGAGGGTGATTTGTTGCATTGCATATATCTGGGATCGGCTCACAGAAATGATCCTGGATCCATTGGAAGCAATAGCCGGATAAGATGTCAGGTCGAGATACCTGCTTCTTATCCGGCTTTTTCATTTACGCAAGCAACGAGTCAAAGTCCGTGCTTGCACAAGACCTTGACGACTGCCGCGATAACGAGTAAAATTCGCGAAGCATATTTTATCTCGTTCCAAAAGAGAGCCGTTCGGAAATATTTTCCTAAAAAAGACAGAAAAATGGGGAAAAATACGATAGAAAAGGAAAACAAAAAAGACACAAAATTATGCAAACACTGTAAAACCGAAATCCCCAAAGATGCAAAAGTATGCCCTAACTGCCGAAAAAAGCAAAAAGAAATCGGCAAATGGATAATCAGAGATGAACGATGTACAATTGTGTAGAAAACTACTCTAATATCTACACGATTGTAAACTTTTTTGTACACAAATCTTTTAAAACAATTCTCTATCCTGTACGTTTCGAACGGAAAAAGTATAATGATTTTATACTTCATTAAAAGGAAATGAGACGGGTATCATATGAAAACGCAGATGAAAGAAATTTTAAATATCCTATGGAAATACGGTCGTTTATGGAGCTGTATGAAAGTATTAAATTCTGTTTTGTCAGCCATTATTGTTCCGGTAAATACTGTGCTTTTTCAAAGGATGGTAGATGATATCTTACAGTTATTACAGGAAAATCGTGTTTCGTTTATAGTAAATACGTATTTGATAATATTTATAGTTGCTACCTTTTCGGAAATGCTTTTGATGAGCTTTGATCGCTATCTGGAAATCCGTTTTGATATGCAAATAACGGATCAGCTGGAAAAAGAGATTGTACAAAAATACAGAAAGCTGGATTACAGATGCTATGAAGAGCCGCTGACCTATGATATCATTTCGAGAATCTCACAAAATCCCGGTGAAAAAATCAGAATGATTTACTGGAAACTGTGTGAAATGCTTAAGATCGTGATTTTACTGATTGGTTATCTGCTGATTTTTCAACAAGTGTCATCATTGCTGATTGTTATCTTTCTTGTATTTTTGATACCTATGTTGTATGAAAATTATAAAGCCGGCTGCCTGTGGTATGATTTATACTCCAAACAAACCGTAGATGAACGTAAAATTTCCTACTATGAGAAATTACTGACCGAGAAAACGAGTCTTGCAGAACTAAAAGTCTATCAGACAGCGGCTTATATAGAAAAACTTTGGAAAAAGCAAAGCAGCAAACTGGAAAAGGAAAAAGATGAAACACTGGACAAAGTAAAGAGAAGTTTGCTGAAAAAAAGCATATTTGCTGCATTATGGTATCTGTGTTCTGTGGGATTGCTGCTACATGGTGCGATGACTGGCCGGATTTCTATCGGTATGTTTCTGGCTTTCTTCCAGACAACCTTAACCATTGTCGATACGATAAACAGTTTACTGGAAACGTTCGGAAATTTTTCAAGAGAAATTCAGGAACTGTCTTATCTTTCCGCGTTTTTTCGGCTGGAAAATATGCCAGTGCAAAAAGGATGCCTGGATAAACCTGTTCGTCGGATCCGATTTGAACATGTTTGTTTTACGTATCCCTGCTCTGAAAAGGAAGTTTTACATGATATCAATTTCGAACTGGATGTTTCACAAAGCACTGCTGTTGTGGGAGGAAATGGTTCCGGAAAAACCACAATCATAAAATTATTATGCGGACTGTATCAGCCAACCAGTGGGAGAATCTTGTTTGATGATTGTGATTTGAAGAATCTGAGCAGCAGCGAAATTGGAAAAGTTATCAAAGTGGTATTTCAGGATTTTTTTCAGTATGAAATGACGATCCGTGAAAATATTGGATTTGGAAATTTAGACAGAATTTCTCACGATATGGAATTACAGAATGTTCTGGATGCGGTGCATCTGGAAGAACTAAAAAGGCTCGGACTGGACACACCTCTCGGAAAATTGGAACCTGCAGGTATTGATTTATCCAGAGGGCAGTGGCAGCGACTGGCGGTCAGCAGGATTTTTCTGAATGATACCGGCTTTGCAGTTCTTGACGAACCTACATCATCTGTAGACCCGGTATCGGAATATAACATGTATCGGTTATTTTACTCGTTGTTAAAATCCAGAGGAAGTCTGATGATTTCACATCGTCTGGCAAGTGCAAAGATGGCGGATCATATTCTGGTACTGAAAAACGGGACAATAGCAGAACAGGGGAATCATACAGAACTGATGGAAAAGCAAGGTTTCTATTATAAATTATTCTGTAAACAGGCAGAATGGTATCAGTAGACGGGGAGGAGCTGAAATGAAAAAGCTGTTATTACGGTCATTGAAAGATATCTACAGAATCGCTCCACATACACTTATTCTTCAGATTATTTGTATGATGTCACAGTCGCTGATGGCAGCAATAAC
>CABRZK010000008.1 GCA_902475415.1 uncultured Eubacterium sp. | reverse complement strand
ATTGATACGGTGAATCCGGCAGAGTTTTCCAGAGATATCCTGGAGCAGGTGCTGCTGTTTACCGGTGGCCGGGTGCGGGATGATATGACGGTACTGACCGCAGAAATCTGGTCCAGATAAACATCATATAGACTGGTTGGTCCGAAAAAATCATGCCAGAGTGTGACAGTAAAGAATCGAATCGTTTTTTATGTAAAACGTGGAATGGATAAATGAGATGAAAATGCAGAAGAAAATACAAATATTTATACAACAATATCATATGATAGAACGGGGAGACCGTGTGGTGGCAGGTGTCTCCGGCGGTGCAGACTCCGTCTGTCTGTTTCGGATGCTGTGCCTGTTGCAGCAGGTACTTGGTTTTTCGTTGTCGGCAGTGCATGTGGAGCATGGCATCCGGGGAGAAGAAAGCCTGCAGGATGCAGAATTTGTCCGGGAATTATGTGAAAAATGGCATGTTCCGTTACAATCCTTTTCGGTGGATGCCCCTGCACGGGCAAAGGAAAAGCACCAGTCTCTGGAGGAAGCGGCCAGAGAACTGCGGTATGAGTGTTTTTACCGGGCGTGTCGGGAGACAAAAGCCAACCGTCTGGCGGTGGCGCATCATGGAGATGACTGCGCAGAAACCATGCTGTTTCATTTGAGCCGTGGTACCGGCATCCGTGGGTTATGTGGAATTGTGCCGGTGCGACATGTCCCGGAGCATGGCGTAGATCTGATCCGGCCGCTGCTGTGTCTTACCCGGTCGGATATTGAGACAATTCTGAATGAACTGGGACAGGAATACCGGACAGACAGCACCAATGCGGATGAAACCATGAGCCGCAACCGGATCCGGGGGCTGGTGTTGCCACAGCTGCGCCAGATCAATCCTGCGGCAGTGCCGCATATGGTGCGGACAGCCGGGTATATGGAAGAAGTGTGTGCATACATTGATCAGGCAGCATGGGAACTGGGAAAATCATATATACAGTATTTGCCGGATAAAAGTGAGGTACAGGAAATCCGGATAGAACGGCAGGGGCTGTTGCAGATGCCTGAGATTTTACAGGAAAATCTGTTGCACAGACTGCTGGGAGAACTGGCAGGAAGCCGCAAAGATATTACCGCGGTGCATGTGGAAAAGGTGCGGGAACTTTTTTCCATGCCTGTGGGACGACAGATTGACCTCCCGTATCGGATGCAGGCAGTGACAGGATATGAGTTCGTAGTGCTGCAGAAAAAGACAGACGGGAAAGATATCATGAAGGGGCGGAGACAGGATCACCAGAAAAAGGATGGCAGAAATGAGGATGTTCGGGGAAGAAAAGGCAGAAATGAGGAAAAATGTATCTCTGCTCAGAAAAAAGACAGCGCCCCTGAATCTGTGGAGGAGCTTCTGGACACATCAGGAAACAGCCAGAAAATCGGTGGACTGGAAATAACAGCCCGCATTTTCCCTTTTGATGGGAAAATTCAACAAATTCCGGAAAAAACATATACGAAATGGTTTGATTATGATAATATTAAAGATACTGTTCAGATAAGAACACGCCGTGCAGGTGACTACCTGCAGATTCGGTCAACCGGCGGACATAAGAAACTGAAAGATTATCTGATTGACAGCAAAATTTCGCAGAAAGAGCGGGATTCACTGGTACTTCTGGCGGAGGGATCGCATATTTTGTGGGTGATTGGTCTGCGCATCAGTGAGGCATATAAAGTAACACAGGAGACAAAACGCATTCTTGAGGTATGCGTCAATGGAGGAAAAGAAGAAAATGAGTGACAAAATCCGTGTAATGTTTACAGAAGAGCAGGTAAACGAGAAAATCAAAGAGCTGGGAGCACAGATCAGTGCAGATATGAACGGAGAACCGGTAAAAATCATCTGCATCTTAAAAGGAGCAAGTTTCTTTGCATGTGAACTGGCAAAACGTATCAGTGTGCCGGTGTATATCGACTTTATGTCTGTATCCAGCTACGGTGATGGTACAGAGTCATCCGGTATTGTTCGTATCATCAAAGATCTGGACGATTCCATCGAAGGCGAAAATGTACTGATCGTAGAAGATATCATTGATTCCGGTCGTACTTTAAGCTATCTGGTAGAAAATCTGAAGAGCCGTGGTGCCAAATCCGTACGTCTCTGTACACTGATGAGCAAACCGTCCCGTCGTGTCGTAGAGGTACCGGTGGATTATATCGGATATGAGATTCCGGACGAGTTCGTTGTGGGTTATGGTCTGGATTACGCACAGAAATACAGAAATCTTCCGTATGTAGGTGTCGTAGAATTAGATTAGAAAGAGGAGGACTTTGAGATTGAAACGTAATTTTAGAGGCCTTGGAATATATGTGGTAATTTTCCTGATCATTATTCTGGGCTGGTATTCCTTTGGATCCAGAGGAATGGCGGGAAATACCTGCACACAGTCGGAGTTTGAGCAGAATCTGGAAAATGATAAGATCAATTCCATTGTGATCAAGCAGAATGAGGAAGTTCCGACCGGAACCGCCACCATTTTGCTGAAAGATGGCAGCAGAGTTCAGATGAATGTATCGGATGTCAGCACCTTGCAGGATATATTGAAAAAGGCAGATTTTGATGATTATACATTAAAAGATGTGCCGGGACGCAGTGCTTTGATCGAGGTCCTTCCGACACTTCTGATGGCAGTGGTTTTAATCTTCTTTATTATGAGTATGAACGCCCAGGCAGGCGGCGGTGGCAATTCCAAGATGATGAATTTTGGTAAAAACCGCGCTACACTGACCATGGGGGAAAATGTAAAAGTCAGATTCAAGGATGTTGCAGGTCTGAATGAAGAAAAAGAGGAACTGGAAGGAATGGTTGATTTCCTGAAGGATCCGGGCAAGTATACGAAGCTGGGAGCACGTATCCCGAAAGGTGTTCTGTTAGTAGGACCTCCTGGTACCGGTAAGACACTGATCGCAAAGGCAGTGGCCGGCGAAGCGGGCGTACCATTCTTCTCCATCTCCGGTTCTGATTTTGTGGAGATGTTTGTCGGTGTCGGCGCATCCCGTGTCCGTGACATGTTTGCAGAGGCTAAAAAGCACGCACCGTGTATTGTATTTATCGATGAGATCGATGCGGTTGGCCGTCGTCGTGGAACCGGTATGGGCGGCGGCCACGATGAGCGTGAGCAGACGTTAAACCAGTTGCTGGTTGAGATGGATGGTTTCGGAATTAACGAAGGAATCATTGTGATCGCTGCAACGAACCGTGTGGATATTCTGGATCCGGCGCTTCTACGTCCGGGACGTTTTGACCGTAAAGTATATGTGGGTCGTCCGGATGTGGGAGGACGTGAGCAGATTCTGAATGTGCATGCGAAAAACAAACCGCTGGCAGATGATGTGGATCTCAAGCAGATCGCACAGACGACAGCCGGATTTACAGGAGCAGACCTTGAAAATCTGCTGAATGAATCTGCGATTATCGCAGCAAAAGATCAGCGGATGTATATCTGCCAGAATGACATCAAGAAAGCATTCATTAAAGTAGGAATTGGTGCGGAGAAAAAGAGCCGTATCATTACAGACAAAGAAAAACGTATCACAGCATTCCACGAAGCAGGTCATGCTATTTTATTCCATCTGCTTCCGGATGTGGGACCGGTGTACACCGTTTCCATTATTCCGACCGGTGTCGGTGCAGCCGGCTATACAATGCCGCTGCCGGAAAAAGATGAAATGTTCCATACCAAGGGACAGATGCTCCAGGAGATTATTGTGGATCTCGGTGGCCGTGTTGCAGAGGAACTGATTTTTGAAGATGTGACCACCGGTGCATCCCAGGATATCAAGCAGGCAACTTCACTGGCAAAATCCATGGTTACCAAATACGGTATGTCAGAGGATATCGGACTGATCTGTTATGATGACGACGAGGAAGTCTTTATCGGAAGAGATCTGGGACATACCCGTGGATACAGCGAGACCGTTGCAGCCAGAATCGACAGTGAGGTAAAACGGATCGTAGACGAGTGCTACGCAAAAGCCCGTGAGATGATTCGTGAGTATGAGGATGTACTGCATCGTTGTGCCGAGTTACTTCTGGAAAAAGAAAAGATCAATCGTGATGAGTTTGAAGCGTTATTTGATGAAAGCAACAAAACCGCTATACGAGAAAAGTAGAGTGTAAACATCGGGATGTCTGATGGAAAGAAAAACGTCTGCTAAGTAAGAAATTGTTGGAAATGCACAGTTTATTGTGCGGAATTTCCATGAAAAGCAGAGAGGGTTACTGGTGGGTAATGGGAAAAGTGCATAAAAACGAGTTGCAAAATTTGTGAACTTTATGCACACTTATCTCCTTGGGTTTGCTATTATAATACCTGTAAATACCCCCAATACATTATATAGTTTTTTGCTACCCCCATAGTAAAAAATACCTTCTCCTTTTGAAAGAGACAGCAGATCGATTGGCTGTCTCTTTTATTTTTTTACAGGAAATTCCTAAAATTTAATATAGAGGGAAAAAGAAATGACATATGATTCAGTACAGAAATTTAACAGTGTGGAAAATTACATTCTGCAGATGAGACCAATTTTGAGAAAGAGAGCGCTGTTTTCGGATGGAACTTCCGATTACCGGATGCCGTCGGAGCCAAAGACAGGAGAAACGGTGAAAATCCGTTTCCGTACAGCGGCAGATAATGTGGATCTGGTGATCCTCTGCCATGAGGACGAACGGATAGAAATGCATATCACAGAACGTGAGCGTGATTTCGATTATTATGAAGCAGAAGTTCGGATGAGTGAGGAACAGTACAAGTATCATTTTGAGATCATTTCCGGAATGTTGCGCTGCACTTACGATCGTGCCGGCGTGTCCAGAGATTTCCGGCCACAGTACCAATTCTGCATTATTCCGGGATTTTCAACGCCGGAATGGTCCAAAGGTGCGGTTATGTATCAGATTTTTACGGACCGTTTCTGTAACGGTGATACATCCAATGATGTAAAAACCGGTGAATATTACTATATTAACCGTCAGACAAAACAGGTGGATAACTGGGATAAATGTCCGGAAGATTTTGATGTGGCAAATTTCTATGGTGGTGATCTGCAGGGAGTTCTGGATAAGATGGATTATCTGGAAGAACTCGGTGTGGAGGTCATTTACTTCAACCCGCTTTTTGTATCTGCCTCCAGTCACAAATACGATACTCAGGATTATGATTATATTGATCCGCATTTTGGTGTAATCGTAGAAGATGGCGGCGAACCGATGCCGGAAGGATGTAGCGATAACCGACAGGCATCTATTTACAAAGCCCGGGTGACAAATAAGAAAAATCTGAAAGCCAGCAATGAGTTGTTTATCAAATTGGTGGAAGAAGCCCACAACCGTGGCATGCGTGTCATTCTGGATGGTGTATTCAATCATTGCGGTTCCTTTAATAAATGGCTGGATCGTGAAAAGATCTATGACGAATGCCCTGATTTTGAACCGGGAGCCTATGCAACAAAAGACAGTCCATATCACAGCTATTTCCATTTCCAGAATGATAATGCTTTCCCAGATAATGGCACATATGAGGGCTGGTGGGGACACGATACCCTGCCGAAGCTGAATTATGAGGCATCTCCGGAGCTGGAAGAATATATTTTGTATGTGGCAAAAAAATGGGTGTCTCCGCCATACAATGCAGACGGATGGCGTCTGGATGTGGCTGCTGATCTGGGACACAGTCAGGAGTATAATCATGAATTCTGGAAGAAATTCCGTAAAGTGGTAAAAGAGGCAAATCCGGAAGCACTGATCCTGGCTGAGCACTATGGTGATCCAAAGGCATGGCTGCAAGGTGACCAGTGGGACAGTGTCATGAACTATGATGCATTTATGGAGCCAATGACCTGGTTTCTGACCGGTATGGAAAAACACAGTGACGAGTACAAAGATTACATGCTGGGAAATATAGAAAACTATGAAAATGCCATGACCCATTATATGGCAAGTTTTGCAACGTCATCCCTGCAGTGTGCGATGAATCAGCTGTCAAACCATGATCATTCCCGTTTCCTGACGAGAACAAATCATAAAGTAGGACGTGCGGCACAGCTTGGCACACAGGCAGCATCTGAAGGAGTCAACAAAGGTGTTATGAAAGAAGCCGTTGTCATTCAGATGACCTGGCCGGGAGCACCGACGCTGTACTATGGTGACGAAGCCGGTCTGTGCGGATTCACAGACCCGGATAACCGACGCACCTATCCGTGGGGAAAAGAGGATAAGGCGCTGATTCGGTTTCACCGTGACATGATCCGTATCCACCGGGAAAATCCGGCGCTTCGTACCGGATCGGTAAAATTCCTGAGAGGGGAAAAAGATATTCTCTGTTTTGCCAGATTCAACAGAAGCCAGCAGTTTATCATTGTCATCAACAATGATGGATATACCAGAAGCATCGAGGTCGGTGTGTGTGGAGCCGGAGTACCGTCAGCCTGTCAGTTGACCCAGATCATGTATTCCACGGAGGATAATTATTCCATGGCACCGGTGACTTACCAGGTAGAAGGCAGCTACCTGAAGCTGACCCTGCCAAAATATTCTGCGGTTGTGCTCAGACATACCACGGATGAGGACTAGAGTGTGTTTGAAAAAGGCTTTCTGCAAAATATATTTCACACTTTGTGGGAGATTTTGTCTGAATAAGGGCGCCGTAGCGCACCACAGGGATGATAAAATCTGATTCATCATAGAGCGAATAAAATCAGATGCATCCGAGGACTAAAAAGACACATATAAATACTAATTTAATCCGACGGAATTAGTTGAATGAAGATTGCCCCTATGCTATACTTTTGGTGTAACTAAATTAATTGAAACAAAAGGTTTTGGCTATCAGCTTGCATTGTCAGAATCAGCAGCAACATTCCAGGGATGGTTCTTGAAAAAAGAATTCATAGTATTGCAATCTTCATACTTTCTTTGGTTGTCAAAAGAAAAAGCACATGGTACAATGTATGAACGCAGTGAGTTGACGTTGGTATGACTGTAATACCAGCACACAGGCACCGGATAAAAAAATATAACAATCGACGAAAAACACCGGTCGCATCTGTGCAGCTCACAATTGGCAAGGAATTAAAAGGAGGAGACTGTTATGCTGGAGAATGACTTGACGAATATTGAAATGCTGATAATGAAATGTATCTGGGATACACCCGAAGAACTGGCCTTGTCTCAATTGGTAGCAATGGTGAATGAGCGCTTTGACAAAAGCTGGAG
Source organism: uncultured Eubacterium sp. (assembly GCA_902475415.1). Classification (GTDB taxonomy): domain Bacteria; phylum Bacillota; class Clostridia; order Lachnospirales; family Lachnospiraceae; genus Eubacterium_I. Next base: position 12,166 of record CABRZK010000008.1, on the reverse strand, counting down.
ACCTCAGACCATTTCCACCTATTTGGCACATTTGGTAAGAAAAGGATATCTTACGATGCGCAGATCCGGAAAAGTATTCCTGTATCATCCGGAAGTATCCGAGGAGGAATACCGCAGTTCTCAGATTGGTGAACTGATCAATTACTGGGGAGATCCGGGTACGCCGACAGAATTTCTGTCTGCGCTGTTTGTGACTGGTGATAAGGACCACAGCACACAGGATGGACTGAAAGATTTAAAAGACTTAATGGATGAACTGGATTAATTTTTTATTTTTCGTAATTATTCTGAATACGTTGACAGGTACGGTTGCATATTTTTTATGTAAATTCATGGCCTGGATTGCAAAGAAACGGAATGCCATACGGGTGATTTATCCGTTGTACAGGATGGTACTGTTATTTTATGTGGTACCGCTGGGATATTTGTACATCAGGTGTAAATTCCGTATCGTTTATGGAAGTAAAATAATTGGCGATGGATTTTATGGAAATTCATTTTTATTTATGCTATCACAAATTGCAATTGTGGTTTGGATTGTTGGCATGATTTGGTTTGCCGGATATTATGTAAATAAATGGAAAAACTATCTGTGGATTCGCAGAAAGAATCTTCCGTTTCGTGGAGAAGAATACCGCAAAATGCTGCAGGCGCTGTATCCACATAAAAACTGGAAACGGATTAAGTTCCGCACAAATTTTCTGCTTAAGTCACCCTGCGTGATGGGAGCTTTTTCACAGAAAATCGTGCTTCCGGAAATTGAATATTCGAAGGAAGATATTCAGATTATTCTGATGCATGAAGGTATGCATATTGTGCGTTGGGACAATCTGGCGAAAAAGATTGCTCTGGGAATCATACTCATTAACTGGTTCAATCCAATTTTACATCTGTACTTAAATGATCTGGATGAGTGGTCAGATATTGCCTGCGACATCCGTGTGTGTAAGCAGTTTTTCAATGGAAAAGCCAAAAGATATTTTGAAATGCTGGCACGAGCAAGCGAAAGCGGCCAGAGCATATTACCACCTTTTGTTTCACAATTAAACAATAAGGAATCGTTGAAAAGGAGAGTGGCATATATGATTAAATGGCAGAAAAATGGTAAGAAAACCTGTTTTAGTGTGATTTTGGCAGCGGCATTGATTATAGGAAGTTCTGTGACGGCATTTGCTTCCAGTGCACATGTGGCAGAAGGCCAGAATGATTTATATATGGAAACTAGAGAAACGGAATCTACGCATCAATTAAACACTGACGAGGAGACAGAATATTATGTAATTCCGGCTGATCAGGTAGATGAAGAAAAATGGAATAATGCAGTGGTACTTGGGGAATCTATAGTGGAACCATTAACAGTGCAGAAAAATTTTGACTGGAAGATTCCGGGAAATAATTTTGCACGTTCCGAGGGATTTATTAAGAAAAAAGGAACCAGTGTATCTATTTCTTGTTATATTTATTCGGATAGATATCATCGTATTGGAATTCGCAGACCTGACGGATCTATGCTTTATATGAATGGTATGCATAATGTTTCAGGAACTTTCCCGTGTGAATCCTTTGGTACATACTACGTCTTTGTGGAAAATCTGACATCTACTCAGATTCGTGCTGCAGGATATTACGTCAGATAATTCAGTTACATAGATATTTCGCATATAATAACTATCAAAGAAAAAACTTACACTGTCAGTTAAATCTGATTTTAATAACAGTGAAGAAATAAGAGACTAAAAAGCCACCGGAGTGGTGCCTGTTATCAGAGCATCATCCCGGTGGTTTTTTGTATTGTAGAGAGCTTTTGTCTCAGTCCGAGTTTGATTTCCAATCAAGATAAAAATTCATTCTTCGTCATTATGCTGAAAGTAAATGAGACAGTACATCAGATACAAGCACAACCATATTGATAGAAGTCAGATCGCTGCAAAAAACATTAAAACTGCCAATTTCCATGATTTTTATTTTGTAATATTTTTTATTAGCAACTCTATTAATTTCATCCATGTGATTCGACACGGTTTGTCGAAACTTTGTCGAATTTTGTCGACAGCCGCATGATTGCTGGTTTTTTTTGTAAAAAGTGCTTGAAATTTATACGACTAAATTGATAAAATAGTCGTACGCAAGAGTGATGTCTGAGTAATGCCAGATCAGTCATAAGCGCAATATTACAGGGTAAGGAGAAAAGAGATGGAAAAGAGAGTATCAATCAGAGACATTGCAAAAATGCATGTGAAGCAGCAGCTGGAACGTAAAAAAGCAATTTTATTAAATCTGGAACTGGATGTCTGTGCGCGCCGGGGAATCGAATGGAAACCGACTGAAGGTATTCTTTCAGCAGAAGATCGCAGCCGGTACGAGATGGATCAGAAAGTGACGTTGCCGAATGGGACTTTTACTAAGCAGTTTTCCCTGCCAAATTATTTCAGAGGTGAGAACGGATATGCATCCAGAGGATGTCATGTGCAGAAACGGGAACTTCCAATGAAAGAGATTCCGGGTGTGGTATCGATGTGTTGTGGAAGTCCGGAAGAGTGGACTGCCTTTACAAGTAATTTTGATATTGCACTGTTTTATGCGTGTTGTACATGGGATGAGGCATTGCAGGAATGGCGTCCGCTGACAGAACATGAGATTCATGCACCAGTTGGTGAAGATGGCGTGGATTACCGTTATGGCGTGATCTATATGGCAGATGCATCCGATGATGGATTTTCCGGTAATTATTGCAATACACCGGAGTATCATGTGATGACACCGGCAGGAAGTCTGGTACCTGGCAAAAACAGCCAGTACATATTTGCAATGCGTATGAGAGATACCGATGGATTGCAGACAGATCTTCGATTTGAACGTCTGATATTTGAACATACAGGAAAACTGTGCAGGGATGTATACAAGCTGATCACCGGCGAACCGTATGTTCAAAGAAATTTAAGAAAATAAATTGTTGAGTTTTTTATCTTCATGGAGTATTATGTTTTTATGTCATGCGTGGATTAGCTGCGCATTTACTGGAAAATGTGAATACAATAGTACGGAGATAAAATATGGCAAAAAACAAGAAGATATCTAAGAGAAAAAGAAGAAAAAGAAAACTGATTTTATTTATTATTGAGATTATTATTTTGATTCTGGTGGCAGGTGCATTATTTGTATTCAGTAAATTGGATCTGATCAATACAGAGAAGCTGGATACCAACAAAGTTGGAAAAAGTGATGTTTCGGCAGAAACGCAGAAAACCTTTGAAGGATATACTACCATTGCATGTTTCGGTCTGGATAACCGTGAGCAGGGTGTGTATGACACAGGTAACAGTGATACAATCATGATCATGAATATTAATAATGATACCAAAGAGGTAAGTCTGGTATCTGTATATCGTGATACATATCTGAATGTTGCAGCAAAAGGTGAGAGCGAGAAATTCCGAAAAGCGAATTCCGCATATGCTTATGGCGGTCCGGAGCAGGCTGTAACAATGCTGAACCGTAACCTGGACATTGATATTGACAATTATGTAGCGTTTGACTTTAAAGCTGTTGCAGAGACTATTGATATTCTTGGTGGTGTAGACATCAACGTAGAGTCAGAAGAAGAGCGTCAATACCTGAACGACTATGTGTCTTATACCAGCCAGTATGTTGGCGGAAGTGATGCACCGGTTGAGCATACCGGACTGCAGACATTAAACGGTGTACAGGCCGTGTCTTATGCACGTATCCGTTATACTGCAGGTGATGACTACAAACGTGCAGAGCGTCAGCGTCGTGTACTGACTGAGATGATTAAGAAAGCAAAACAGGCAAATCTGTCTGAGATCAATGAACTGATCAATACCGTGTTTCCACAGATTTCTACAGATCTGAGCAAGAAAGACATTATCAGTATGGCAGCTGTTATGATCAAATACGATATGGCAAACAGCGGTGGTTTCCCGTACAGCCGAGATACCTTTACACCGAGCAAAAAGCTTGGAAGTGTGGTTGTAGCATGTGATCTGGAATCCAATGTCATTGAACTGCATAAGCGTCTGTTCGGTACAGAAGATTATGTGCCTTCCGCAACGGTTAAGGAGTACAGTGAAGAGATTGTGGATGAAAGCGGATATACTGCAGAACACAGCGCAGATACGCGATTCAGCGATCAGGACGATTTCTTTGGAAACGGCACAAGTACACAGACGGAATCAGATGATACCTCAAGCAGTACGGAGGGAACAACTGAATGATACGTTTGTTCATCTGCCCGAAATGTGGGTGGTTGCGAACTGTTTCCAGGAGAAGCGGTGTGGAATGTTTTAAATGTGAGGATGTAGAGATGCAGCCGGTGAAATTAGAATATTCCAGATATGTAACTATGTCTGAGCAGGAGCGCAAAGATTATGTGGACAGTTGGATGTATATACATCGCATAAAATGATTGGAAGGTCAGAAGCTGAATTGAGAACAGGATTTTATCTGTGGAATCAATGAGGCTGCATGACATGATAATGGAATAGATAGCAAGTAAGGCATCGCCGATACAGAAAGATTTGTGTCGGCGATGCTTTTTGTAGATTGGGAAAATTCAGTGATTTTCTGAGCCAGGAAGTGATATCCGGAAATGGAAAGAAAGAGAAAATGTTTCATTGTGCTATGACAGAAATCGTTTCAAAATAGACAAAAAAATATACGATTTTTTTACAATTTTGGTTAATCTGTTTTTGCTATAACTGCTATAATTGCACTGTAACAAATAAGGAACTACTTAACAAAACCTCTTTGTAGAAGGCTGCTAAGCAATTCAGATTTTTGGAGGAAAAGATAAATGAATACTTTAAAAGCTGAAAAAAGAAGCATGGATGTCAAAGCAAAGAAACTCAGAAGAGAGGGATTCGTAACAGGTAACCTGTTCGGCAAAGAAATTGAAGGCTCTGTACCACTGAAAATGAGCAAAATCGAAGTTGACCGTCTGTTAAAGACAGATCACAAAGGAAGCCAGATTATGCTGGACGTAGAAGGTCAGGCTTACGATGTACTGATCAAAGAGGTAGATTATAATTCAATGAAACGTTGCGTTGATGAGATTGATTTCCAGGCACTGGTAAGTACTGAGAAAGTTCACTCAACAGCAGCAGTTGAAATTGAGAACCGTGAGAAAGTCCTGGAAGGTGCTCTGCAGGAGTGCCTGGAGGAGATTGAATATAAAGCATTACCGGCAGCACTGGTTGACCATGTTACCGTAGATGTATCCGGCATGAAAGTCGGTGACGTTATCCGTGTCAAAGATCTTGAGATTTCCAAGAACCCGGATATCGATGTTCACACAGATCCGGAAGCTATCGTTGTCATGGTAGATGCCATCAGAAACAGCATCCCGGAGGATGAGGAAGCTGCAGACGAGGAAGCAGCTGAGTAAATCCAACTGGCAGGAATGCAGGTTTTCCAATGTGCATATGCAAAAACAGTGGACAGCTACAATTACACAACAAAAAGAGCGGAATCACAGAGTTAAGCACTGTGGTTCCGTTTTTTGTTTTACAGGAAAATCCTTCCGATTTTCTGCACAGCAAAAGCACTTTTCTGGATTTCTGCTTCCGGTATTTCTATTGTCTGAATTTTATGTTAAACTGAAACTATTCGAAACCAGAAGTAGTGTACGGATGCATGAATTCCCAAATGAGTGCAGGCATCAGAGATATAGATTTGAAATTGGAGGATAGAAAAATATGGAGTACCAGACAGAGACAGCGCATGGGACGCTGTTTTGCAGAAAGGAAGGCAGTGGTCCGCTCCTTCTGCTCATACATGGAGTTGCCTGCGACAGCGAATTTTTCCGTCAGACATCTGCAATTCTGGCAGAAAAATTCACTGTCATCAGTTACGACCGAAGAGGATACAGCCGAAGCGTACCGGCAGAAGGGGAAGATGATTTCTCTGTCTGGGCACACGCGGAAGATGCAGCGGAACTGATTCGACGGGAACTGGAGTCACAGCCAGATCAGAGCGTTTGTGTTGCAGGTTGCAGTGCCGGTGGAGCGGTGGCAGCGGCGTTGGCTACCAGATATCCGGAACTTGTCCGGGCGGTATTTTTGCATGAACCGCTGATGCGTGGAAGCGGTGAACTGGCAGAAGAGCAGGATGCCTTCTGGGAGAAACTGCGAAAAAGTGCCGCAAAGCACCGGATCATCACCTGTATGATGCATTTTGTAAATGCTATGGGAGGTATGAATCGGGACAAAGAAGGGCAGACTATGGAGCAGCAGGGCCGTAATCTAAAGAATCTGGAGTTTTTCCTGGATCGGGAAATGGATAGTTTTTCCAGCCTGAGCCTGGAGGATTTTTCTATCAGTACCCCGGTGACCGTGGCCTGCGGTGCAGACGATACAGAAGGAATGTTTCACCGGTCAGCAAGGCAGGCAGCGGAGATAAAAGGGTGGAACTATATCACCGTGCCCGGATATCACAATTTTGCATCGGATGAACCGGAACTGTTTGCAGAAGCACTTATGGGTGTTTTTTTTCATTAGAACAAGATTGAAAATATATTTCGGTAATCTGTACATTTTACGTTGTATAACGTGCATTGCGCAGCAGGAAATTTAAAAAGACCAGATTAGAGCGTGTTTGAAAAATCATTCCCGCAAGATGCATTCCCCTTTTTGCAGAAAGCCTTTTTTAAACACACTCTAGCGCGTGATACCGGAAAGAACATTATATTGATATTGACAGACGAGGAGAACAAAATGTGTACAGCAGCGACTTATAAAACAAAAGATACTTATTTTGGCAGAACATTGGACTATGAATTTTCTTATGGGGATGAACTGACGATTACACCGCGGAACTATCCGCTATCGTTTCGACATATGGGAAAAGTGGTGAAGAATTATGCCATCCTCGGTATGGCACATGTGGTGGGAGATTATCCGTTATACTACGATGCCATCAATGAGAAAGGGCTTGGTATGGCAGGCCTGAATTTCGTCGGAAATGCCGTGTATCAGGAATTGTCAGAAGAAAAAGAAAATGTGGCACAGTATGAATTTATCCCGTGGATTTTGCGTCAGTGTGCGACTGTGCAGGAGGCAAAAGAATGCCTGGATAAAATGGCTCTGGTGGGTACGCCTTTTCATGAAAGTCTGCCGACGGCACAGCTGCACTGGATCATTGCAGATACAAAGGAAGCTGTTACAGTAGAATGTATGGCAGACGGACTGCATGTATATGACAACCCGGCAGGGGTGCTGACGAACAATCCGCCGTTCCCGCAGCAGATGTTTCAGTTGAATCAGTATATGCATTTATCGCCGAGCCAGCCGGAGAATCACTTTTCAGATGCACTTGGACTGCAGGCATACAGCCGGGGCATGGGAGCGCTGGGACTGCCGGGAGACCTTTCCTCGACTTCACGTTTTGCACGGGTGGCCTTTACAAAACTGCATGCGATTTCCGGTGAATCAGAAAATGAGAGTGTGAGCCAGTTTTTCCACATTTTAGGGTCGGTAGACCAGCAGCGCGGATGCTGTGAAGTGACTGAGGGGAAGTATGAGATCACGATTTATACTTCCTGCTGTAATCTGAACCGTGGTATTTATTATTATACGACGTATGAAAACCATCAGATTTCGGCGGTAGATATACATGCGGAGAATCTGGATGCGACGGAACTGATTCGCTATGCGCCGATTACCGGGGAGCAGATCTGCTGGCAGAACAGATAGAAAAAAGCAGTAAATCCGGTCTACAGAATCAGGAAAATCAGCAGATAATGATTCGCAGCAGAATCAGAGAGAAATCAGACGATATCTGGAATGACTGACACAGAGGAAATTGTATCATGGAGAAAACTTCCATATCGCAGCCAACGAGTTTCAGACGTTTTTCGATGATATCAGCAGCAAGCTGCGCACGTGCCATGGCGTTTGTGCCACCGTAGCTGATCTCGCCTTCACCGATGAAGCAGTCACGATATCCGATACTTACTTTCAGTGTTTCCGGTTTTCCGTGAGAAGTTGCATTTGCAGCAGCTACGATATCTTTTCCCTGCTGTGTAAAGGTTACATGAGAGAAATCAGCAATTGCATCCGGTGTCAGATAAGCTTCCGGGTTGTAAATCTCATAGATCATCTGCTCTTTGCAGGTATCTTCACAAACAAGTCCGCCGGAACCTTCGACTTTGGATACGGTGAAATGACCAGTCTCATCGATCTCAATGAGTGGGAAACCAAGTCTGTCAAGATCCGGTACATCTTTGAATCCAGGATCTGCATAATATTCGCCTGTTACCTGTCCGGCACACTCCAGTAAGTGTCCGACGAGAACAGCCTGTCCCATCTGATCCGGGTTGTCATTAATGTTCCAGCCAAATTCATGTACTAACGGTGCGATGGAAAGGGACGGATCAGAGACACGACCTGTAATTGGCTGAAAATGAGCATCGTAAGTTAAGGAACAAATGAAATGTCTGTTTAAAATACTACAACTAACAGCATTTTGAACTGCTCTTTTCCATAAACGGCATGTGGGTGTTTTGCAGGCATTACGATGGATTCGCCTTCATGCAGTTCATATTCCACACCGTCAATGGTGATGCGGCCAACACCGTCCAGACAGGTGACAAATGCATCTCCGCCGGATTCATGTGTGCTGATTTCTTCATCTTTGTCAAATGCAAATAAAGTAACACTCAAAGCGTCGTTCTGCGCGAGTGTTTTGCTGACAACCTGACCTTTCTGGTATTCAACCTCATTTTTTAAAATGACTATTTCAGCCTTGTTTATATTTTTGATCATGGACATGTGCGATGTCCTCCTTTCTTTATAGATACGCCCGGAATGCGGGGGTACATAATAATTCTCCCTGTACGATTTACTGAAAAACTGTCGGGAGTTTACTTACGTTATTTATTATACCCATAATTGGAAAAAAATCAGTGGTTATTACCACGAATAATTCAGGAGTTTTAAATTGACATTGAAAGCATCTTTGCTATAATATACTTAACAGGAAAGCCGGGAGATAGATGAAGCCTATCCGCTCCGGTGCAAAGTTAATAGTTACAAATTTATTTAAGTAAGCTACCTACTCCGCCAAGAGACAAGGTAGCTTGCTTATTTTTTATAATTCAGAATTGCTACGATGAGTAGCGCCACGGTTAAAATCACCATGAATTCCTCATATGTAGACATAAGCGTTACCCTTTCTAACAGGATTAGAACGGATGACTGCATACCTTTCCAGCTCCCCTGGTAAATATACTATTTGTACTATTCAGTTTTCAATGTTCTTCCTATATGGAACGGATAAGATGATTGCAATTGCAAATTAAAAGTCATCTGTTCACAACTGACAAGAACCTGTAAGGCAAGTATAAAAGAATGCAACGAAAAAAGCAATTGGATAAAACCGGAATTGTTCAATATGATAGAAAATTGTTGGATTATACATACTTGTTCGCCCAGATTAAGTATGATAGACTGTATTTTATAAATTGTGGTATTGATACAGGAGAAAATGAATGGAATGTCTAATATTATAGAAATCACAGATTTTTCAGCGCCGGAACTGGATGTGTATGCCAGATATTCAGAAGTCCAGTTGTTGCGTTTGTATGAACCGAAGCCAGGCGTTTTTATCGCAGAAAGTCCGAAAGTTATTGAGCGGGCGCTGGATGCAGGATACGAACCGGTTTCCATGCTGGTGGAGCAGAAACATCTGGAAACACAGGCAAAAGAATTGATTGCGCGTTGTGGAGATCTTCCGGTTTATACGGCAGAATATGATGTGCTGACAAAACTAACGGGATTCGCACTGACCAGAGGAATGTTGTGTGCGATGAAACGAAGGACGTTACCAGCGGTGGAAGAGGTCTGCAGGAATGCCAGACGGATCGCGGTACTGGAAAATGTGGTGAATCCGACGAATGTCGGGGCAATTTTCCGGTCGGCAGCAGCGTTGCATATGGACGCCGTATTGCTGACACCGGGATGCAGCAACCCATTGTATCGGCGGGCCATGCGTGTCAGCATGGGAACGGTATTTCAGGTGCCCTGGACCTTTTTTTCGGAGAAAGAGCAATGGCCGGAAGATGGGATGAAGCGCCTGCGGCAGATGGGATTTCGAACAGCAGCCATGGCATTACGGGATGATTCCGTCAGCATTGATGATGACGGTTTGATGTCGGAGGAAAAACTGGCAATTGTACTTGGCACGGAGGGCGATGGACTCGGCAGTGACACCATTGCAGACTGTGATTATACAGTAAAGATTCCGATGGCGCACGGTGTGGATTCCCTGAATGTGGCAGCAGCAAGCGCTGTGGCGTTCTGGCAGCTTGGCAACAGATAAAGCCGGTAGAATGTGTCTGAACTGTTTTTATCCCTTCTGAGAGGAAATCGTTCAGATAAAAAAGGATGCTCCAGAACAGGATGCTTCATCCGAAAAAGTGAAAAATGAAACAGATAGAGATAAGTTGAGAAAAAAGTAAAAAAGTAAGAAAGTGAGAAACGCGTATGTTATTTCAGGAACAGGTAAGAAAGGTAAAACAGGCAGCGCCGAAGCTGGCGGCGACCACCAATGACCAGCGAAATGCAGCTTTGCAGGCAGTGCGTGAGGCTCTGCTTGCACATCAGGAAGAAATTTTTGAAGCAAACAGACAGGATATGGAGCAGGCTGAGAAGGATGGTATCGCAGGCCCGGTTCTGAAACGTCTGAAATTTGATGAGGGTAAGCTGCGGGATGTGACTGCAGGTATTTCGGATCTTATCGGAATGGAAGATCCTTTATTCCGGACACAGCTTGCCAGAGAGTTAGATGAAGGTCTGGTATTGAAACGTGTCACCTGCCCGATCGGTGTGATCGGTGTCATTTTTGAAGCACGTCCGGATGCACTGGTTCAGATCTCCGCCCTGTGTATCAAGAGTGGAAACTGTGCGATTTTAAAAGGTGGAAGCGAAGCACTGCATAGTAATAAGAAACTTTTTGATATTATCCATGAGGCAGTTTGTGAAGCCGGATTGCCAAAAGACTGTATGATGCAGCTGGAGGCCCGTTCCGAGATCAATGAACTGCTGGATTGCCATGAGTCCGTGGATCTGCTGATTCCGCGTGGATCCAACGCTTTTGTGCAGTATATTATGAATCACACTAAGATTCCGGTGATGGGACATGCGGACGGCATTTGCCATATTTATGTGGACAAAGATGCAGACCTTCAGAAAGCAGTTCCGATTATCACAGATGCAAAAACACAGTATGTATCAGCATGCAATACGGTAGAGACATTGCTGATTCACGAAGAAGTAAAGGAACGTTTGCTTCCGATGCTGAAAAAAGCGCTGGATGCGAAAAAAGTAGAACTGCGTGGAACCAAAGATGTTGCAGAAGTAGTAGATTGCGTCCCGTCCACAGAAGCAGATGATAAAACAGAATATCTGGACTACATTCTTTCAGCGAAAACGGTGAAAGATATCGATGAGGCGATTGCACATATCAATCATTTCGGTTCTCATCATACCGACTGCATTATTACGGAAAATCCGGAAGCAGCTGAGCATTTTATGAATCTGGTAGATTCTGCCGGCGTGTACCAGAACTGTTCCACACGTTTTGCAGATGGTTATCGCTACGGATTTGGTGCAGAAGTCGGTATCAGTACCGGAAAACTGCATGCCAGAGGTCCGGTAGGACTGGAAGGTCTGGTAAGTTACAAATACAAATTATACGGACATGGTCAGATTGTGGCAGATTATGCCTCCGGAAAAAAGCAGTTTCATTTTAAAAATCTGTAAAGAACCAAAGATCTATCAGGTATGTAATGTCTTATTCCGCAGCAAAAATGTGGATAGCATTTCTGCATAACTAAAAAATGTATAACATATGCATATATGCATAATTATAAAAAAATTATGCATATATGCATATTTTTGATTGAAAAACATTGATTTTTCATGGATGGACTGAAAAAAAATACAGAAACAGGTTATTTTTATGCACAATAACCATTGCAATCTTCGGGTAATGCAACTATAATGAACGCTAGTAGACATTTTCAGGGTCAGACACTTATCTGACCGGAGAAAGAAGATGTCCGATCAGTCAAAAGAAATACCGGAGTCGGATGCAAAAAGCATGGATGATCGGTATACATGTGAAAAGAGGAGAGAAAACATGAAATTAA
>CABRZK010000007.1 GCA_902475415.1 uncultured Eubacterium sp. | reverse complement strand
CCATTTGGTGAGGATTGGGAAGAGACACGCTGTGAGTCCTGCGGTAACTGTGCCCAGGCATGTCCGACAGGTGCTCTGACCATCAAGAGAAGAAAAAATTACCGTGCATGGGAAGTAAAACGTGTGCGTACCACATGTCCGCACTGTGCAACCGGATGTCAGTATGATCTGATCGTAAAAGACAACAAGATCGTAGACGTTGAGGCAGCAAATGGTCCGTCCAACAAAGGTCTGGTATGTGTCAAAGGACGTAGTGGATCCTTCGATTTCGTAGATCATCCGGATAGAATCCGTCATCCGCTGATCAAAAATAAAGAGACCGGCGAATTTGAACAGGCTACCTGGGATGAGGCACTGGATTATGTGGCTAAGAAATTTACAGAACTGAGAGATACCTACGGCGGAGAATCTCTGGCAGGATTTGCCTGTGCACGTTCTGCAAATGAGGATATCTATATGCTGCAGAAGATGGTCAGAACTGCATTCCACTCCAACAACACAGATAACTGTGCCCGTGTATGTCATGCACCGACAGTAGCCGGACTGGCAACCACACTGGGATCCGGAGCGATGACAAACACCATCGAAGATATCACTCAGAAATCAGATCTGATCCTGCTGATTGGTTCCAACCCGGAGCATGCACACCCGGTTATCGGTATGCAGATCCGTCGTGCCGTACATAAAGGAACAAAACTGATCGTTGTAGATCCGCGTGACATCGACCTGGCACATCGTGCAGATGTACATCTGAAACTGACACCGGGTACAAACGTAGCATTTGCTAACGGTATGATGAATATCATCCTTTCCGAAGGTCTGGAAGACCGCAAGTTCATTGAAGAGCGTACCGAGAACTTCGAAGAGATGAAGAAAGTCATCGACAAATATCCGGCAGAGAAAGTAGCAGAAATCTGTCATGTAGATAAAGACAAACTGATCGAGGCAGCAAGAATGTACGCAACTGCAAAAAATGCAGCAATCATTTACTGTCTGGGTGTTACCGAGCATCATACAGGTACAGAGGGTGTTATGTCTCTGTCCAATCTGGCTATGATCACAGGTAACTTTGGCCGTCCTGGCTGTGGTGTCAACCCGATCCGTGGACAGAACAACGTACAGGGTGCCTGTGATATGGGAGCTTCTCCGGATGCTTTCCCGGGTTACCAGAAACTGAAAGCACCGGGTGTTCTGGAAAAATTTGAGAAAGCATGGGGTACAAAGCTGAATCCGAATGTGGGAACCATGGCAACTGACTGTTTCCCGAAAATGCTGACCAAAGAGATCCGTGGTCTGTTTATCTTCGGTGAGGATCCGGTTCGTACCGATCCGGATACGGCTCATGTAATCAAAGCATTAAAGAACCTGGACTTCCTTGTTATAGATGATTTATTCATGACAGAGACAGCAAAAATAGCAGATGTTGTACTTCCTGGACGTTCTTATGCAGAGAAAGAGGGAACTTTCTCCAATACAGAGCGTCGTGTACAGCGTATCCGTAAAGCAGTTGAAATCGAAGGCGAGACCAGAGAGGATATCTGGATCTTTACAGAAATCATGAACCGTATGGGATATCCGCAGCCGCATCTGACCTCTGCACAGGTTATGGATGAAATAGCATCTGTAACACCTTCCTTTGCAGGAATCAGCCATGAGCGCCTGGACAGCGAGGAAGTGACAGGAAGAGGTCTGCAGTGGCCATGTACTTCCAAAGATCATCCGGGTACACCGATCATGCATGTAGGCAAGTTCTCCAGAGGACTTGGTTTATGCAAACCAATCGAGTACATTCCGTCTATGGAGCTTCCGGATGAAGACTATCCGCTGAAAATGATGACAGGTCGTGTACTGTATCACTACAACGCATGTGCCATGACAGACAAGACAGAAGGACTGAACCAGATTTCCGGTCATTCTTTCATTGAGGTAAATACAGAAGATGCTGAGAAAATCGGTATCAAAGATGGTGACAGAGTAACCGTATCTTCCCGCCGAGGAAGTATCCAGACAACAGCAAATGTATCCGGCAAAACCAACCCGGGTGAGTGCTGGATGCCATTCCACTTCCTGGATGGTGGTGCAAACTGGCTGACTTCTGATGCACTGGATTCTATCTCCAGTACTCCGGAGTACAAAGTTTGTGCAGTTAAGATTGAAAAAGGCTGTGACTGTTGCCAGTAAGTAAAACGAAGGAATGTAGCTTATGTCAGAATATATCGCAGAAAAAGAAACTTATGTTACCCGTGATGTTGTAACCTACAATGGGAATGCGCTGGTAACAGGAAAAAAAGAGCTGGTAAAAGAAATCAGTTATCAGATATATGTGAATAACCGGAGGGCGGGAGATATGATCTGCTCGCCCTGGGGAAGAGAAAAAGCTTTTCTGGGATATCTTTTTCTGAAAGGTTATATCTCCAGTGCCGGAGATGTAAGGGCTACCGATATCGATGAGGAACGCCGGATTGTAAATATTACGATCCGGGACTATCTGACGGAGCATCCCGGAGAGGAAAGTATGCTGAACGCAGAAGAAGCGGTGCTGAATCAACAGACGATCGCATCAGAACGAAGCAGTGATGATGTACGGCTGTCTGTAGAGGAAGTACTGGCTTTTTCCAGAGAACTGGAAGACCGTTCGGCATTGTACCACCGCACCGGAGGTGTGCATTGTGCAGCTTTTGTGCGTGATGGAAAGTTTTTATCTTACCAGGAAGATATCAGCCGTCATGTGGCGGTGGATAAAGTGGTAGGGGACTGTCTGCTTCGAAAAATTCCGATGAGACAGGGAATTCTGATTTTTTCCGGCCGGGTTCCGGTTGAAATCCTTCAGAAGGTCGGCGCCATGGGATGTTCCATCCTGATTGCAAAATCAGCTCCGACGAACTATTCCTGTGATCTGGCACAGAAACTGGGCATTACGCTGATTGGCTTTGCCAGAGATGAGACGTTCAACATTTACTCACATCCGGAACGAGTTTTTTCAGAAAATGAACCGTTTGCTGGATGAAATATGTGATAAAAAATGGAGACTGTAACCGAAATGGTTAGGGCCTCCATTTTTATGAAAATTTTTCCTGAAAAAACCAAACAACAACGATGATTGATACATTGTGGAAGATACCGTTGAAAATAAAAAGTGAAAGAGAAAAATGTGTTGACATATAAAAAACCATATGTTATATTACAAGTGTAACAAAAAGAGATTTATATCAGTAATCCCCGGGAACTTCCCGGGGAATTCTTATATACATAACAGAAATGGATGGTGATTTGTATGGCAGCAAAACAGGATTATTATGAATTACTCGGCGTTGCACGAAATGCAGACGCCACGGCGATAAAGAAAGCATATCGAAAACTTGCAAAGAAATATCATCCGGATACAAATGCCGGAGATCCGACAGCAGAGCAGAAGTTCAAGGATGTAACGGAAGCTTATACGATCTTGAGTGATCCGGAAAAAAGAAAACTTTATGATCAGTTTGGTCACGCAGCCTTTGATGGCAGTATGCCGGAGGGCGGTGCATATGGATATGGTGGTACAGCAGGTGACCAGAATGGTGGTTATCAGGAATTTCACTTTAATGGTCAGGACATGGGAGACATCTTCGGAGATATTTTCGGCGATATGTTCAAAGGACAGAATGCCGGTGGTGGAAGAAGCTACAGTTTCCACAGCGATGGAAATGGAACCGGTGGATTCCATCAGTATTACAGCAATGGAACCGGAGGGTTTGGAGGTCACGCTGGTTCCGGATTCGGAGGATCCCATGGATTTGGCGGCTTTTCAGGAAACGGTTCCTTCGGTGGCGGACGGTTTAAGCAGAAAGGCAGTGATCTTCATGCAGATGTGAGCGTAAGTTTTGATGATGCAGCTTTTGGATGCAAGAAAATGATTCATCTGAAAGATGAAAACGGTCAGGTACAATCTCTGGAAGTCAGCATTCCGGCAGGTATCGATACGGGAAAAACCATTCGGTTGAAAGGCAAAGGAAATCCTGGAATCAATGGTGGAAAAGCCGGAGACCTGCTTTTGAAAGTGACCGTCGGTGAGAGAGCTGGATTTGAGCGGAAAGGTATGGATGTATATACCAATATTACGATTCCGTTTACTACGGCAGTCTTAGGTGGCGAGGCAGTTGTGCCGACGCTGACTGGTAACGTGGTCTGCAAGATCCGTCCGGGTACACAGTCCGGCAGCAAGATCCGCCTGAGAGGAAAAGGCATCGTGTCCATGAAAGATAAAAACACCCATGGAGATGAATATGCCGTAGTTCAGATTCAGGTACCGAAGGATCTGAATGAAACAGCAAAAGAAAAACTGAAAGAGTTTGCGAAAGCATGCTGATCAAGCAAAAAAGCGATTTTGAACGTGGGGATATTTTGAAAATCCTCTAAAAAGAAAAACGGAGACAGTAGTCAGAGATGGCGACTGTCTCCGTTTTTTGTCAACACGTTAGTTCTCAGCATGGAAGATCTGCGTTTTTGATTTCCACCAGTACAACGCTGTGTGCCGGCAGTTTTACATCAAGGATCAGATGATCTGTGACGTTGGATTCGTGGTAAAAAGTGTTTGGAATGGTTTTTGCTTTGATATATTCTACGATTTCACTGGATTCATACTGAGGGGACCCCATCTGAAGCCACAGATCATAGGCTGACCCGGAATTGCGGCTTACTTCTGCCTGGCGCATCAGATAATGACCGGAGGGCAGATTCAGGATGACGCACAGAGACAGATCCGGTACATTTCCATAGCAGTCATAACGCTGTTCATAGGACAGAATGGATGGTAAATGCTCATCATAATCCAGAGGAAATGCGACATGAAACAGCAAAAGCTGATAAGTACCGTCTTTTTCTGTCAAAATATAATTTGCTCCTTTGTCATACACCCGGGTTCCCAGCTGATTTAACTGGACAAAGGTATAGTAAGAGGCTTTTTTTAGTCCATGGATATCCAGAAGCCCCGGTCCTCCGGCAAAGAGACGGTTTTCAGGGAAAAAGTCTTCGTTTACATCACACAGGGAGCGGAACCCAAGCATCTGTACCTGGGTGCCGGCCAGCATCTGAACGGTACAGGCAATGAAAGAACTCATAAAGCAGGTATCACGGGCATAATCACGCGGATGATAAGTATTGTTCCAGTCTGAAATAACAATTGGATAACGGGAAAATGTCGGGTCCTGTTTCAGTAACTGCAGAAAGTCAAAAAAGCTCTGGTAAAGTCCGGAAGTATTGGAGTAGGTCTGCTCGGAACTGTCGGATAAATATCGATTGCGCATCATACCGTCTGTTGTAGTAAAGGCGGTTGCATATAAGTGCACCGTCAGAAAATCCGGGCGCAGCTCATAGTCTCTGCAGTAATCAAAAAAAGCGCGATACCAGGAAAAACCATTTGGAATCGTAAAATCCGGTCCGCCAAAGGACAGACTTTCGTCTACATTTTTTAAGGCGTTATACGTGACACGATAGAACAGAAAAAAGTTTTCCATAGTCTCATGCCAGTAACCGCCTTTCATATCCAGATCCGGAGAGGTCCACATGTTGAATTTCCAGGAAATGACTTCCGAACGTCCATAACGCTGAATCAGATGCTCCAGAAAATGCTCCACCAGACGGGACCAGTTTTTCAGAGAACGTGGGAAACTGACATTCGGGCGGTGCTGCCAGTTTGCAAACTGTTGACGGGAAGCCAGCATTCGTGGCATAAAGCCAAGTTCTGTATAAGGTTTAATCCCGAGATCCGTCAGAAAATCATAGATCATGTCGATATATTGCCAGTTATATACCGGGGTTTTATCCTGTGTCTCATAATACACAAACAGATCGTCGGAAAAAATATTGCGCAATCGCAGGTGGCGGATAGAAAGTTCATCAGCAATATTTCGAATCTGTTGCTGAATGTCTCCACGCAGCAGATCGGCAGCACGTCCGATGGAGTAGCAAAATTCCGGCAGGCGACAGCGCCCGGACATGGTATTTTTATCCAGCACATTCAGTTCTAATGTCATACGGGCTTCTTCATCAGATTCATTTTTTATCAGATCCGTTGGTTCTTCCGACCAGAAATCCCGAAAAAAAGAAAACGTAGAGGCAGTTTCATCCATGGCATGCTGTTTTTCGTGCAGGATTTGCTGTTCTTTCTGCCAGGCATAAGGTGTCGTATGAAACAGTTTTTTAAATGCATTGTTATAGGTCTTATAACTGTTAAAACCGCTGGAGAGTGCGATGTCAAGCAGCGACTGCTCGGAGTTCATAATCAGGGGCAGAGATGTGACAATACGCAACTGGTTAATGTATTCTGTCAGTGTCAGTCCCATCTGCTGCCGGAAATATTTGGAAAAATACTGAGGATGCAAACCCACCTGTTCAGCTACTTCCGGCAGAGACAGATCTTCGGTATAATGTTCACTGATGTAGGTCAGTGCATGATACAGTCTGTCATCTCGCTGCTGTTTTTCAGTAATGGCAGTCTGGATGACCAGATGATTCATGATATAGGAAAGCAAATTTCCCAGATGCGAAAGTGCCTGTAATTGTGAACCGGGGGCATGTACCGTATGGTGATAGATAAATTTACTGAATTCCCGGCAGAAAAAATGATATCGTTCCGGTTCTGAGTCTGAAGTGACCGCATGGGTATGCAGCGGAAGCTGCAAAAGTTCCGGTGCGGCAGTCTGGATATATGACTCGTGAATCAACACAAGCAGAACCCGGGCATCCGGGGACAGTGTCAGAAACTGATGCACTTCATAGGAATTAAAAAAAGTGAAATCGTGTTGTCTCAGATGGATGATCTGATCGCTGATACGAACCGTTGCAGTACCCTGAAGCAGAAATACAAAATTAAAAGAGCTGAAGCATTGCGGCTGACAACTTAAGTTTTCTTCCAGTTCAAATTGATAAAATGGTAAATTTGACATATGGTTTTTGGCACTCCTCACTTTCAAAATCATGATATTTGAACCTGATCTGGTGTCAGGCATATAAAAATATAAAGCAGAAATATGGTTTGAAATTTAATCCTAAAATACAGTAAAAAATATATTTGTAAATTAATATAACATAAAAAAAGAAGAAATATAAGATATAGAATAAAAAACAGGGAATAAATATAATAATTAAAAATATAATATGAATAAAATGAACACAGAAACATCAAAAAAGGTTACAAATGGATAAGCCAAAACGGAAAAAAATACATAAGATAAATGACATAGAAAACACGACGCAGTTTTTCATAAAACGAAAGAGAGGTATGAGTAAATGAATGAAAAAAAAGAATTGTCCGCAGTTGAAAGGATCAGCTGGGCACTTGGACAGGCCACCGGCCGTCAGTTTATTACAGCCCTGGTAAGTACATATATTCTGCTTTTTATGACAGATGTATTTGGAGTAGCTGCCGGTGCAGCAGGTGTCATCATGACAGCAGCAACTGTCTGGGATGCAATCAATGACCCTATTATGGGTGGTCTGGCAGACCGTACAAAATCCCGTTGGGGAACCTATCGTCCATATCTGCTGCTGGTTCCGTTGCCATTGTCCATTGTTTCTGTATTGCTTTTTGCAGCACCGGATCTGACATCTACAGGCAAGATTATTTATGCAGCAGTACTTTATATCTGCTATGGTATGTTGGTTACAGCCATTGAAATTCCATATTATGCAATCCTTCCGACGATGTCCAAAAACGAGATGGAGCGAAATGATGTCATTTCTCTGGCAACATTTATTGCATCTATCATGATCCTGATCGTAACGTCTTTTACAACAAATTTTGTACAGATTCTTGGCGGAGACAACCCGGCAAAAGGATACATGATTCTGGTTGCCATTGGCGCAGTTCTGATGTGTGTAACAAGTTGGATCGCATTTGCAAAATGTAAAGAGCGTCACACCGTTGATGTGGCTCACGAAGAACATGTATTTAAAAGTGCGGGTAAACTGCTGAAAGTAAAAGAAATGTATCCGATGATCGCATTTTGGTGTGTAGGATGTATCCTTTTCCAGATCATCATGTCATCTTCTGTATACTACTGCATGTACTATCTAATGAATCCGGAACTGATTGCTACTTATATGCTTGTCATTTCCATCAGTGGCATGGTAGGTGTTATGGTTCTGATGCCAATCCTTTTGAGAAAAGTAAAAGGAAGCATGAAAAAAGCAGTAACAATGACACAGGGTATTGCTATTGTATGTTACCTGATCCTGTTCTTTGTAGGTGGAAAATCCATTCCGGCACTGTACATTCTGACTTTTATTGTATGTATGTTCTCTACCATGACAAATGCATTCCGTCCGATGACTGTATTTGGAATGACAGACTATGTATACAAAACAACAGGCGATCAGCTGAATGGTACCATTTCTGCAATCGGTGGATTCTCCTATAAATGCGGAACTGCAATTTCCAATGCAATTCTTGCAGGTGTTCTGGCAGTAACCGGTTACATTGCAAACGCAATCGGACAGGAGCCGGAGGCAGTACTGATCGGTATCAATTCCGTAAGATTCTTAGTACCACTGGCAGCATCTGTACTGTATATCATTTTCATCCAGTTTTATCCGGAGAAAAAGATGCAGGAACTTGCAGCAAAAGGCGCAAACAACAACTAAATACCATAAATTATGACAAAAGGAAGACGGAAAAGATGTTCCTGTCTTCCTTTTGGAAAAACACACCGGGGCATGTAACATGCCCTTTTGGTGGTTAAAAAGAGATACCTCTCAGAATAACAATAGTATCGAAACAACAGGAGTATAAAAAATATGAAAAATCAGTGGATTACAGACGGCACCGGAAAGCCGTTTTATGCAAGAAAAAAGGTTCAGCTGACGAAAGAAATCAGAAGCGCACAGGCAGCAGTCTGCGGACTGGGACAGTTTATTTTTCACATCAATGGAGAAAAGATCGGAGATCACGAACTGGATCCGGGCTGGACAAATTATAAAAAAAGAATCCAGTATGTGACTTTTGATGTGACAGAATATCTGAAAACCGGAGAAAATGTGATCGGAGCAGAGGTTGGAAACGGCTGGTTCCGGATGCAGAACGAGCATTACAGCTTCCATTTTCCACCATTTATGCCACCAAACCCGAATCCTTATGAGGCTTTTGGCGAGAGCCTGGTGCTGGCACTGGAACTTACGGTGGAATATACCGATGGAAGCAGTGAGACCATCTATGCGGATGATTCCTTTGCTGTCAGAGCACATGAGATTTCCATGAGTAATGTCTATGGTTCCGAGACAGCAGATGGTGCAAATTATCCTGCCGGATGGGACTGCGTGGACTATGATGCCAGTGGTTGGGCGAAAGCACAGCTGGTTTCCGAAGAGGATGCGCCGACAGGAGATCTGGTGGAGCAGGATCAGCCGGCCATCAAAGTGATCAAACGTTACGAGGCAAAATACATCCACAGCGTGGAAGCGGACAATTCTCTGGATACAACGGAAGAAAGAGCGGACGGCAGCGTGCATCGTGATATTTATGATCTCGGTCAGAATATGTCCGGAATGCTGCAGTTTGATGTCAGAGGTAAAAAAGGAACAAAAGTGCGTTTTTATGTTGCAGAAAAACTGACAGAAAACGGTGATGTGGATCAGATGGCAAAAAACTGGGTGCTGATCGACAACTGCATTACTTATATCATCGGACGGGATGGTACATGGGAAACCTTCCGTATGAAATTTACTTATTTTGCGGGACGTTATTTTGCGGTAGAAAGTCTGGATGAAGAGACAGAGATTCGCAATATGTATGGAGATGCGATTTCCAGTGCATGGCAGCGCGACGGCAGTTTCCACAGTGATGATGAGCGTTATAATCAGATTTATGATCTGGTGGAAAAAGCAGTGGAGGCAAACATGGTCAGTGTACATACCGACTGTCCGACCATCGAGCGTTTTGCATGGCAGGAGCCAAACCATCTGATGGCACCATCCATTATGTATATGAAGCGTTCCGACCGTCTCTGGAATAAATTTCTGACAGATCTGCGTACGGATCAGCATACAGCAGAGGACAGTTTTTCCGATGGTCAGGGCGGACGTTTTTATCCGGGAGAAGGCCTGATGCCATCCCAGAGTCCGTGCTATATTCCGAATGTACTTCCGGTTCCGGGCATGGGAAGTTTTTATGATATTATTCCGTGGGGCAGCACAAGCATTCTTGGTACATACTGGCATTATATGTTTTACGGGGATGCGCAGATTATCCGTGACAATTATGAAGCAGGCAAAAAATATCTGATGCATGAGGCCGGAATGAGAAATGAAGAAGGATTTTTGAACCATGGTCTCGGTGACTGGGGTAATCCGGAAAATGTGCTGGTACGTGAAAATATAGAGACTGCATTTTTATATGCGGACAGCAAGACGATGGCTTATTTTGCAGGAATCCTCGGAAAATACGCAGAGCAGGCAGAGTTTGAAACACTGGCAGAAGAAATCAAAGCAAACTATAATGAGAAACTTCTGGTGCAGCATCCGCAGGATGGTTACTGGTATTATCAGGCATGGGAGCAAAGAGATGAAGTATGCATGACACAGGCTTCTGAGGCACTGCCGTTGTACTGGGGCATGGTTCCGGAAGACAAAGTGGAGGATGTGGTACGTGCGTTCCGTCATACCCTGGAAGAAAAAGGCGCTTTTGTCAGCGGAGAAGTTGGACTTCCATACGTTATTCAGACAGCAGGAAAATATGGCATGAATGATCTGATCTGCCAGTTTATCACAAAAACGACACATCCGAGCTACTACGCATTCGTGCTGGATGGAGAGACGACCTTGGGAGAGTACTGGGAGCAGAATCCGAGAAGTCACTGTCATGATATGATGGGACATATCATTGAATGGTTCTATAACGGTCTGGCTGGTATCCGCCCGCTGGAACCGGGATTTGGCAAGATCGAGATTCAACCATATCTGCCTGACAGTATGAACGAATTTACCTGCAGTTACGATTCCGTGAAAGGAAAAATCACGGTACATGTGACGCGGGAAAATGGTAAAGTAAAAGTGGAAGCAGATGTCCCGGAGGAAATCAGCTATACAGTGGTTCAGTAAAGCCAGAATGGGCAGATAAAGGAAAAATCTGATAGCTGACGGCAATAATGTATGAACATAGCGCAAAAATATATGTTCCAATTTTTAAAATACAAATTTATAATAGGAATAAAAAGAGAAGGATGATGTAAAAATGGGATATCCAAGAGTTTAGTTTATAAGGAACGTTTAGGGTAAACGTGTAACCGGTACCATACTATGGTTTGATACAGGTTACACGTTTTTTTTCAAAAGAAAAGTCCTTTATGGAAGGAAGATATATGGACAAGAAAAGCGAGATATTTTATAATAATTACAATCCTGTGAACAGGTAAAGTGAAAAAGTGTTTCAGCTATGGTTGTATCGCTGAAAGATGCGCAGACTTTTGAGCAGATAGACATATAACTGGGAGGTATTATGAATCATTCTCGGCAAAAGAAAAAGGAAAAAAGATATTTCTGGAAGTTTATACTGATATTTTTGCTTGCAGTTTTATTTGTGACCGTGTATACACTGATTTTGCAGAAAAATTATAAGGAGAATACGCTGGAAGCGGCGGTAGAGCGGGATATTGAGTGTTCCGATGCCATTCATGCACTGGTCTCCAACAGGTTCAATAAATCTGATTACGAGGATATCAATACAAAGGCAGATATGGATACGCCACAGTATCAGGAGCTGCAAAAAAGTCTGAATGAACTTCGGACGCTGAATTCTACCAGATATCTGTATACTGCAAAGCGAAATGTGGATGGACGGTTGATCTATCTGGTGGATGGACTGGATCTTGACGCAGATGATTTCGCTTATCCAGGCACCTATATTGAAGATGAAATGATTCCTTACATTAATTCTGCATTATCAGGACAGAAAATATATTCACAGGATATTGTAGATACCACCTGGGGACATATTTTTACAGCCTGTTATCCGGTGCGGGACAATGAGACTAACGAAATTATCGGTGCACTCTGTATCGAAATGGATATGGAATCTTCGTATTTCTTTCTGGAACAGATTAACGGTATTGTACTGAAAACAGCAATCATTGCAGGTATTGTACTTATACTGGTTATTATATGGTCCTATCTGTATGTGCGCAGGCAGAAAGAAAAGGACATGGAACGGCAGAAGCAGCTGAAAGAATCGGCAGAGGCGGCGGAGGCTGCCAATAAAGCAAAGTCAACATTCCTTTTTAATATGTCTCACGATATTCGCACACCGATGAATGCCATTATCGGATATGCAAAACTGGCAGATCACCATCTGGATGAACCTGACAAGTTGAATGGGTATATGAAAAATATCCGGTCCAGTGGAGAAAAGATGCTCTCCATCATTGATAATATACTGGAACTGGCGCGGATCGAGGATGGCGAGACAATGCTGGAAGAAGGAATTTCCATTGTAAAAGAGGGCTTTGAGTCCTGTGTGGCTATGTTTTATACGGCATTGGAGGAAAAACAGCAGCATTTATCCGTGGACACGGAAATCTTATATCCGTATGTATATATGGATACAACCCATGTGACAGAGATTTTTCTGAACATTATGAGCAACGCTATCAAATATACAGGAAACGGTGGCAATATATACTGCTCACTGAAACAGAACCCGGTAGATGAATCTGGCGTTTCCGTCATGGAACTTGTCGTTGCAGATACTGGAATTGGCATGTCAGAAGAATACCAGAAGAGAATCTTTGATACCTTTTCCAGAGAACGTTCCTCAACGGTCAGTGGTATTGAGGGAAGTGGTCTCGGTATGGGAATTGTCAAAAAACTGCTGGATCTCATGCATGGAACCATTGAAATCAAAAGTAAGCTTGGAGAGGGATCGACATTTATCGTGAAAATTCCATGTCGCGTGGCGAAGAAAGAGGACGCGGAGGCAAAACGGGCAGACCAGCATCTGAATCCGGAAAAACTGGTTGGCAAGAAAGTTCTTCTGGCAGAAGATAACGATCTGAATGCGGAGATTGCCATGGAGCTGCTGGGGGAAGAAGGCCTGACCATAGAACGTGCAGAAAATGGTGTTGTCTGTGTGGAAATGCTGGAAAAAGCTCCGCCGGATTATTATAGCCTGATTCTGATGGACATTCAGATGCCGGCGATGAATGGTTATGAATCGACAGAAACGATCCGGAGTCTGCAAGATACATCGAAAGCAACGATTCCGATCATAGCCATGACAGCAAATGCTTTTTCAGAAGATCGAAAGAAAGCACTGGAATCAGGTATGAATGATTATGTGTCAAAACCGATGGATATGAATCTTCTGATTCCGATTTTACAGAAATACTTATAGAATCTTTGTGAAGTCCAAACGCAAGGGCTTCACAAATTCTTTACAAAAAATTAGCACTCGACTCTTGACGTGGCTAATAACTTGTGATATAACATACTTAACGCAAGAGAAAGCGTTATACAACATGTAGAACATAATAAAAGAAAAGTAGAAACACCCGGAAAGGAGGGGTTTTTATGAATATCCAGAAATTTACACAGAAATCAATGCAGGCAATCCAGGATTGCGAGAAATTAGCTTATGAATATGGCAATCAGGAAATCGAGCAGGAGCATCTGCTGGTAGCCCTGATGCGCCAGGAAGACGGTCTGATTCCGATGCTGATTGAAAAGATGGAGATCAACAAGCAGCATTTTATGAACAATGCAGAAGACCACCTGGCAAAAAGGGTCAAAGTGTCCGGCGGACAGGTATATGTCGGTCAGCAGCTGAACAAAGTACTGGTCAGTGCTGAGGACGAGGCAAAACAGATGGGAGACGAGTATGTATCCGTAGAGCATCTGTTTCTGAGCATGATCCGTTACCCGAACCCGGCGATCAAAGAGATTTTCCGTGAGTACGGAATCACCAGAGACCGGTTCCTTCAGGTATTATCCACCGTTCGTGGCAACCAGAGAGTCGTAAGTGACAATCCGGAAGCTACTTATGATACATTGGAAAAATATGGTTACGACATGGTAGAAAGAGCCAGAGATCAGAAACTGGATCCGGTTATCGGTCGTGACAGTGAGATTCGTAACGTTGTCCGTATCCTTTCCAGAAAGACCAAAAACAATCCGGTTCTGATCGGTGAACCTGGTGTTGGTAAAACTGCCGTTGTCGAGGGACTGGCACAGCGTATCGTGCGCGGCGATGTTCCGGAAGGCTTAAAAGATAAGAAATTATTCGCTCTGGACATGGGAGCACTGGTAGCAGGTGCAAAATACAGAGGTGAATTTGAGGAACGTTTGAAAGCGGTTCTGGATGAAGTAAAGAGCAGCGAAGGCAAGATCATCCTCTTCATTGATGAGCTTCATACTATCGTCGGTGCAGGTAAAACCGACGGTGCCATGGATGCCGGCAACATGCTGAAACCAATGCTGGCAAGAGGTGAATTACATTGTATCGGTGCCACCACACTGGATGAGTACCGTGAATATATCGAAAAAGATGCCGCTCTGGAGCGTCGTTTCCAGCCGGTTATGGTAGACGAGCCGACGGTAGAAGATACGATTTCCATCCTGCGTGGATTAAAAGAGCGTTACGAAGTATTCCATGGTGTTAAAATCACCGATGGTGCCCTCGTTTCCGCAGCCGTATTGTCAAACCGTTTCCTGCCGGATAAAGCGATCGACCTGGTGGATGAGGCATGTGCACTGATCAAGACAGAACTTGATTCCATGCCGACAGAACTGGACGAGCTGAACCGTAAAGTAATGCAGCTTGAAATCGAAGAGACCGCACTGAAGAAAGAGGAAGACAATCTGAGCAAAGAGCGTCTGGAGAATCTTCAGAAAGAGCTGGCAGAACTGCGCAGTGAGTTCCAGACAAAGAAAGCACAGTGGGACAACGAGAAGAAAGCCGTTGAGCGTGTGCAGAAGTTGCGTGAGGAGCTGGAAGCTCTGAACAAAGAGATTCAGACTGCACAGCAGAACTATGATCTGGAAAAAGCAGCAGAATTACAGTATGGTAAGAAACCACAGTTAGAGAAAGAACTGGCTCACGAAGAAGAAATCGTGAAAAATAAAGATATGTCACTGGTTCACGAAAGTGTCAGTGAGGATGAGATCGCAAGAATCATTTCCCGCTGGACCGGTATCCCGGTTGCAAAACTGACCGAGAGTGAACGGAATAAAACCTTACATCTGGACGAAGAATTGCACAAACGTGTCATCGGTCAGGATGAAGGTGTGACAAAAGTGACCGAAGCAATCATCCGTTCCAAAGCCGGAATCAAGGATCCGAGCAAACCGATTGGTTCTTTCCTCTTCCTTGGTCCGACCGGTGTAGGTAAGACAGAACTGGCCAAAGCACTGGCAGCAAGCCTGTTTGACGATGAATCCAATATGGTTCGACTTGATATGAGTGAGTACATGGAGAAATACTCCGTATCCAGACTGATCGGAGCACCTCCAGGATATGTCGGATACGATGAAGGTGGTCAGCTGACAGAGGCAGTCCGCAGAAAACCATATTCTGTCGTTCTGTTTGATGAGGTAGAAAAAGCACATCCGGATGTATTTAACGTATTGTTACAGGTTCTGGATGATGGTCGTATCACTGATTCCCAGGGACGTACCGTTGACTTCAAGAACACCATTATTATCATGACATCCAACCTTGGTTCTGCCCATCTGCTGGAAGGTATTGACGAGAACGGTGATATCAATTCGGAAGCAGAAGAACTGGTTATGAATGAACTGCGTGGCAACTTCAGACCGGAGTTCTTAAACCGTCTGGACGAGATCATTATGTTCAAGCCACTGACAAAAGACAACATCGGCAATATTATTCATCTGCTGATGAACCAGTTGAACAAACGTCTGGAAGATCGTGAGATTTCCGTAGAACTCACATCGGCAGCAGAGAACTTTATCGTAGAACATGGTTATGATCCGGTTTACGGCGCAAGACCATTGAAACGATTCCTGCAGAAACATGTGGAGACATTATCTGCAAAACTGATTCTTGCAGATGAAGTTCATGCAAAGGATGTCATCCTCATTGATGTGGATGGAGATCATCTGACTGCAAGAGTAAAATAAATTAGTAAAAGAATCCTGATCCGTTGTTGATCAGGATTCTTTTTGCATTTCTGGGATTATTCTGAACCGTGTGGCATAATGGAAGAAAAGGGAAATTCAGGTAAAAGACTTTACAAATTTTAAAAGAACAGTTAAGATTCTTTTATCAAATGATTTATAAAAGAGGGACAGAGTTTTATGGCAAGTGCAGAGAAAAAAAACGCAACAAAAGCAAGAATTCTTCAATATATGATGAATCATCCGAATACATCCAAGGTGGAATTGTCCAAAGAACTGAATATCAGTATGCCGACGGTTTTATCCAATGTGAATGAGTTGATTGAAAAAGGCATGATACTGGAAAACGGAGAACATGCCTCCACCGGTGGACGAAAAGCGAAAATCATCGGAATCAACCCGGGTTACCGATATGCGGTAGGTGTAGTGATCACAGAAAATCATCTGGGACTGGTGCTGGTTAATATGCGCTATGAAATTGAAAAAAATGAGCGTATCCGCCTGAAGTTTTCGTCTGATCTGTCTTACTGCGCAGAAGTAGCCAGACATGTGGATGAATTCCTGGCAGATGTTGCGGAGCCGGAGCGATTGCTTGGTATTGGTATTTCCATTCCGGGAATTTTGAATGAAAAAGAACATCTGGTGGTAAAATCCCATGCACTGGGGCTTGAAAACTACAGTCTGAGTTTTCTGGAACATGCACTTTCCCTGCCGGTATTTTTTGAAAATGATGCAAATGCGGCAATGATGGCTGAGGACATGAATTTGTATCAGAATGCCATCTATCTGTCACTGAACAGTACTCTGGGTGGTGCATATTGTATCGATGGAAAACTGGTGGTCGGACAGAATCAGAAGGCCGGTGAGTTTGGACACATGATTCTGGTTCCGGGAGGACGAAAATGCTATTGTGGCAAAAGCGGATGTGCGGATGCCTATTGTGCAGCCAGTGCCCTGACCGGAGAAAAATATGATAATGTAGCACAATTTCTGGATGAAATGGAGAAAGGAGATTCTGTTCTGAAAAAACAGTGGGAAGAATACCTGGATTACCTGGCTATTTTGATAACAAATCTGCGCATGGCGTATGATATGGATGTAATACTTGGCGGTGAAGTCGGCGGATGTCTGGAAAACGATATGATTTCACTGGGAGAAAAAGTGATGGCATACAATGGATTTGATCGGGATGTACGTTACTTAAGTACCTGTTCTTACAAGAAAGAGGCATCGGCAGTGGGAGTAGCCAAACATTTCCTGACGGAATTTATTAAAACGATATAAGATTAATGTATACAACAAGAGCGAAAAGTTCATAAAATGAACCATTCGCTCTTACTTATTATGCTTTTGCAGTCATGTATTTTGCAACGCTCAGGTTTTTATTATTGTTTCATAGATATTTCTTCAGCGGCAATCCATTGTTTTACAACGTCCAGACTTACTTTGGCTTGCTGTGCAAGTTTTTCAATTGGAAATCCTAATTTGATACCATTAATTACCATTTCGCGTTTTTCTTCTGTTCGCCCTTCTTCAAGTGATTCTTCTCTTTCCATCCTCAGATGTTCTTCCTGATCATATTCAAAAATACTTCGAATGAAAAATCAAGAGAGTTCTTTTTTGAAGATAATTTTAGGTTTAAAGATAAAATATCCGCGGTAAACATTTTTTGCCGATGATAGTTATTCTGTACAAAAAGAGAAAAATGAATTTGTGCAATAGGTAGAATCACGTTACATTCTATTGACAAAATCTGGTTCCGGGATAATAATGTAGATACTTTAATAAAACAATTTATAAAAGATATAAAACAAGGAGGAGACACATATGTTACAGCAGGTTATGACAAATCCAGGAGAAATCATTTTTAGAGAAGTTCCGGTTCCGGAGATTAAGGAAGATCAGGTATTGGTATAGATTATGAACATCGGAATCTGTGGTTCTGACATTCATGTATATCACGGAAAACACCCGTTCACAAAATATCCGGTGACACAGGGGCATGAGGTATCCGGCGTGATCGAAAAAGTCGGAAGTGACGTAAGTGGACTTAAGGCAGGCGAAAAAGTAACCATTGAGCCACAGGTGTTCTGTGGAAAATGTTATCCATGCCGTCATGGAAAATACAACCTTTGCGAAGAGTTAAAAGTGATGGGATTCCAAACAACAGGAACGGCATCCGAATATTTTGCAGTAGACGCTTCTAAAGTAACACCGATTCCGGAAGAAATGTCTTTTGAAGAGGGTGCTATGATAGAGCCGCTGGCCGTAGCTGTACACGGTGTAAAGCAGGTGGGCGATGTCAAAGGCATGAATATTGCAGTCCTTGGTGCAGGTCCGATTGGAAATCTGGTAGCACAGGCAGCAAAAGGTATGGGTGCAGCAAAAGTCATGATTACCGATGTCAGTGATCTGAGACTGGAAAAAGCAAAAGAGTGCGGTATTGATGTATGTGTCAACACGTTACATCATGATTTTGGTGACGCGATGATCGAGGCATTTGGACCGAATAAAGCAGATGTGATCTATGATTGTGCCGGAAACAACATTACCATGGGACAGGCCATCAAATATGCAAGAAAAGGAAGCATCATTGTTCTGGTTGCAGTATTTGCAGGAATGGCAGAGATTGATCTGGCTGTTGCAAACGATCATGAACTGGATATCAAGAGTACAATGATGTACCGTCACGATGACTATATCGATGGAATCGAACTGGTGAACGCAGGAAAAGTACATTTAAAACCATTAATCTCCAAAACCTTTGACTTCAAAGACTATCTGAAGGCATATCAGTACATTGATGCGAACCGTGAGACAACGATGAAGGTTATTATCAACGTGCAGAAGTAGATAAAAGTGTGTGTGTAAAAGTGATATGGAACATATAGACAGGATGAGAGGGAGAAGACATGGAGAGCAATCACAGAAATGGCAAGGTGCCACTGATCAGTAAGATCGCATACGGGTTTGGCGATGTTGGATGTAATTTTAGCTGGATGTTTGTCAGCAACTTTTTAATGATCTTTTATACGGATGTATTTGGAATCAGTATGGCGGCTGTTTCTGCGCTGATGCTGTTCTCAAGGTTCTGGGATGCCGTCAACGATCCGATCATCGGAGGTCTGACGGATAAGACCAAGACCAGGTGGGGACGGTATCGTCCATGGCTTCTGGTGGCAGCACCAATCACGGCAGTATTGCTGATCTTTACCTTCTGGGCGCATCCGGATTGGTCAAATACCGCAAAAATCATCTATATGGTTATTACATACTGTCTACTGGTACTTGGTTATACCTGTGTCAATATTCCTTATGGAACATTGTGCGGAGCCATGACACAGGATATTGATGAACGTGCAAAAATCAACACGTCCAGATCCGTAGCGGCCATGATCGCCATTGGAATCATCAATATCATTACGGTTCCGCTGATCGGAAAACTGGGCAGTCACAGCGCAAAGACGGGGTATCTGCTGGTGGCAATTATTTACGGTGCTATCTTTGCAGCCTGCCATTTCTTCTGTTTCGCAAAAACAAGAGAAAACGTGGTGGTACCGGAAAAAGAAAAGATTTCCATCAAAGTACAGTTAAAAGCTGTGATGCAGAACCGCCCGTATATTCTGGCACTGATCGGTCAGGTGCTCTTTGGATTTACCTTATACGGTAGAAATGCAGATGTCCTGTATTATTTTACTTATGTGGAAGGAAGCGCATCTTATTATACAACGTATTCCATGTGCATCATTATTCCGTCCATTATCGGTGCAGCCTGCTTCCAGCCGGTATTCCGTAAACTGAACAACAAGGGACGGACAGCATCGCTGTTTGCTTTATTAACGGGAATTTCCATGCTCAGCATGTTTTTCTTTAATGTACAAAGTTCACCGGTAGCATTCTACGCATTATCCGGAATTACACAGTTTTTCTTCTCCGGATTCAATACAGCAATTTATGCAATTATTCCGGACTGTGTAGAATATGGTGAGTGGAAGACAGGACTTCGAAATGACGGTTTTCAGTATGCTTTTGTTTCGCTGGGAAACAAGATCGGAATGGCAGTCGGAACCGCCATGCTGGCAGGATTACTTGGAAAATACGGCTATGTGGCCAATCAGGCACAGAATGCGCAGGTACTGGGAATTATGAAGCATGCTTTTACTACAATCCCGGGAACACTCTGGATTGTGACAGCTATCGTTTTATTCTTTTACAGACTGAACAAAAAGCGTT
>CABRZK010000006.1 GCA_902475415.1 uncultured Eubacterium sp. | reverse complement strand
TTATCTCAGCCCTAAGGATGAGATAAAACTGCTGCGAAGTGAGGGTAGTGAACGTCTAGTGTTTGAGGAAAGATGCTCCGATTTTGCCTTTCATACGTTAAGTGCAGCCACCAACACAAATAAGAATTTACAAAAAAAGTTCCAGTACAAAGACCACCACGCAGGAAAGCACTGCCACCTGAAAGAGACTGCGCCCACACCATGCAAGGATAATGCCGACGATCAGTGCGGCCAGTCCTGCAAGCGGACTGTTGGTAGCCTCCATAATGGCCGGAAATGTCATGACAGCCAGAGTAACGTAAGGTACATAATATAGAAAAGACCGGATAGTTTTGTTTTTTATTTCTTTGCGGATCAGTGTCAGCGGAAGGACACGGATCAGGTAGGTCACGGCAAACATGACCAGAATGTAGATATAAATGTTATGCTGCATGTTCGTCGTCCTCCTTTACCGGGAACAGGATTGCTGCAATTCCGGCGATGGCCACCGTCAGAATGATCGTGCGGATGCCGGATGAGATACCGGAAATCACAGGTAGTCGTGAGAAGATATAGCTGGAAACCATGGAAATGGTGACCAGAGCCGCAATTACTTTGTTCTTGCGTGCCGGTGGAATGATAATGGCCAGGAACATGCCGTATAACCCGACACTCAGGGCACTTACGATATTGGCCGGAAGGATATTTCCCATAATGACACCGAAAAAGGTGCCGAGACTCCAGCCCGGAATCGCTACGGTCATCATACCGTAATTATAAAACGGGTTCAGTTTGCCGGGCTCCGAGACGGCGACACCGAAAATCTCATCCGTGACATCATATCCCACCAGCATACGGTGCAGCAGACCGGTTTCGGAAGAAAATTTCTGGCTTAAGGAGCAGGACATCAGCAGATATCTGGCGTTTGCCACAAGCTCCATCAGAATCATTTCAAAATAAGTACCGCCGGCAGCGATGACGGTAAAACCTGCATACTGTCCGGCGGATGCATTACAGGCCAGACTGGTCAGCATTGCCTGCCATGCGGTCATTCCTGCATTTCGCGCGGTAATACCCAGTGTAAAGGAAACCGCCAGATAGCCGAGACAGATCGGCATACCATTCTTAATTCCTTTCAGGTAATAATATTTGTTTTGCTGTTTCTTCATGTTATCTTTTATCCCCTTGTAATTCAAGTCGCACGCATCTGAGATTTGTTGTATGATTCTGATTCGTACAAGCCGCTAAACTCTTTCCGAAATGGCGCCTGTGAACTGTAACCATTTATCTCAGACATTAATTATTAGTGTAACATTCCTCTTGCAATTCGTCCAATAAATCTTTATACTTTCTAAGGTTACAGTAAAATGAATGGAAATGACGAAGCTGTGACAGATTTTTTTGATTAAGAAGAAACAAATAAAAAAGTAGATTCAAATAAAGACGACAATCTGCATGTCTGCCCGGACAGGCGCAGGTCAGAGGAGGAAGAAGTTGAAAATGACAAATACAAAAACAAAAACACTGACGGAGGGAACACCATGGAAACAGATTCTTTTGTTTTCTATTCCGATTTTCTGGGGAAATGTGTTTCAGCTGTTATATAGTCTTGTAGATACCAAAATTGTTGGAAGTACGCTGGGTACGCAGGCACTGGCGGCAGTAGGTTCCGTATCTACCCTGCATACACTGATGACCGGATTTTTAAATGGCCTGACGCTGGGATTTTCTTTGATCACGGCCATGTGTTTCGGAGCAAAAAACTGGAAACGGCTGAAAAAATCTTTCGCAACGGCAATTGTACTGGGGCTGGTGACAACAGCAGTACTGGTAGTGATACTGATGCTTTTTCTGCATCCGGTTTTAAATGTGCTTCATGTTCCGCAGGCGCAGTATGACATGGCATATGCTTACATTAGTGTGCTGATCGTTGGTCTGTTTACGACGTTGCTTTATAATCTGTGTGCCAATACGCTGCGAGCCATCGGGGATTCGATCACACCGCTGGTCTTTCTGATCGTGTCCACTGTCAGCAATATCGGACTGGATTATCTGTTTATCCTGGGATTTAAAATGGGTGTACAGGGAGCGGCTTTTGCAACCGTTCTTGCACAGCTGCTTTCCGTGGTACTGTGTTTTATTCGAATTTTCCGGAAATTTCCGATTTTATATCTGAAAAAAACAGATTTCAGACTGGAAAAAGAACTGGTATCAGAAATGTATAAAAGTGGTCTGTCCATGGGACTGATGTCCTGCATCGTCGGAATCGGAACGATTCTACTGCAGTCCGCCATCAATACACTGGGAACCACAGTGATCGTTGCCCATACCGCAGCCCGAAAAGTATTTGAAATCATGGCACTGCCAAACAGTGTGCTGGGTTCTGCAATGGCAACGTATTCGGGACAAAATTACGGTGCGAAACGGTTTGACCGTATCCGTCAGGGAATCTGCTCCTCTCTGATCATCGTGGCTTGCTGGGCGGTTATCGTATTTATCATCTGCCATACCGTGGAAGGTCGGCTGATTCAGTTTGTGGCCAGCACGACAGATCCCGGTGTCATCTACTGGGGCAGTACCTATCTGAAATATGATATGTCATTTATCGCAGTATGCGGCGTGATCGTTATTCTGAGAAATTCCATGCAGGGATTCGGAGACCGTGTCATTCCGGTATTTTCCAGCTGTATTGAGCTGGCCGGAAAAATGATTTTTGCCTTTGTATTTGCGCCGATGTTTGCTTACTGGGGCATTATCTGGGCAGAACCGGTGGTATGGATCGCCATGGTCATTCCGCTGATCATCAAAGTTGTTCACACTCTGAAAAAAAATAGTTGTTGATTTATATAGTAAGAACAGATAGAATAGATACATCTGCGAAGACGGAAAGGAACGTCTGCGCCATTCGTCACTGCGCTTTGCTTCACCGGATCGAAAGAATGCGTAAGAAGCAGAACCGTGACTGACAAAACGAGAAGGAGGAAAAGGATATGCCGATTAAAATACCAGATTCACTGCCGGCCACAGCAGTTCTTGAAAGTGAGAATATTTTTGTTATGACGGAGTATCGGGCGATGCATCAGGATATCCGTCCCCTGAATGTGCTGATTCTGAATCTGATGCCTACCAAGGTAGTGACGGAGAATCAGTTACTTCGGAAACTTTCAAATACACCGCTTCAGATTAAGGTGGAATTTTTACAGACAGCCAGCTATACGCCACAGCATGTGGACAGCGAGCATATGGAATCATTCTACACGACATTTGAGCAGGTGAAGGACCGCTGGTTTGACGGACTGATCATTACCGGCGCACCGTTGGCTTTTGTGCCGTACGAGG
This sequence comes from uncultured Eubacterium sp., assembly GCA_902475415.1. GTDB lineage: Bacteria > Bacillota > Clostridia > Lachnospirales > Lachnospiraceae > Eubacterium_I. The sequence goes on along the minus strand of CABRZK010000006.1, from coordinate 17,330 downwards.
AAGTACATTACTGGAAAGAGCTTTGCAACATTATGGACTGGGCAAAGACACATGTACACTCTACGATGCACATCTGCTGGGGAGCACTGGCCGGACTCTATTATCATTATGGTATTCCGACCGTGGAATACCCGGAAAAACTTTCCGGTGTGTATGAGAATACCGTATTAAAACAGAGTTCACCGTTATTCCGGGGATTTGATGATGTATTCAATGCACCGCATTCCCGTGAAGTCGGAATTCTCAAAGAGGATGTGGATAAAGTCCCGGAACTGGAACTGATCGCTGACAGCGAGCAGGGCGGACCGACAATTTTGAAAACGACGGATTCCAAAAACTTTTTTGTGCTTTGCCATCTGGAATATGATGCCAATACGCTGGCTCTGGAATATCAGCGTGACCTGAAAAAAGGTCTGAACCCAAATATTCCATACAATTATTTCCCGGATGATGATCCGACGAAGAAACCGATCGTAACCTGGCGTTCTGCAGGACAGCTGCTGTTTTCCAACTGGTTGAATTACTATGTATACCAGACAACGCCATACGATATTAGTGGTAAGTAAAAAGAATATCTGACAGATAAGCAGGAAAATTCTGAAACAACACTACTGGAAGCACTGAAACCCTAATAAGGTCTCAGTGCTTCCAGTATTTCTGTCACAATGGCGCTGATTTCCAGTAGCTGGTCTGCCTTGGCAAAATCCCGCTCCCGGATCATGCGTTCAAATTCATAAAATTCATAAGAAAGTCTGTGTACGTTTTCATGAAAATCGCATGTCTGGATCATTTGTCCTTTATGATCCGTTATGGTAAAGGCTGAAATCTGATTCATTGGCATTGGAATCGTCAGACAGGATTTTTCTCCGGCAATTGTGGAATGAACCGGAGCCTGGCAGTCTTTTGCCGCCAGAGCGACAGCCTTACAGTCAACATAGTCCAGTGTGACCACACCGCTGGTATCAATGCCGCGCTGCATATTTGGCTGGTAAGTAAAGGATTTGGGTCTGCCAAATAACCCGATGATGGCATGCAGGTTATAGACATTCAGATCCATCAGGGCACCACCGGCGCAGGCAGGATCGAAGGCCGGAGCGGTTTTTCCATCGAGAAAGGCATCGTAGCGTGAAGAATACTGACAGAACTGGAAGTTGATCATACGCACCGGACCAAGTTCTGGCAGCGTGTCACGGAGGGCCTGATATGCAGGGGTAAAATGCAGGCTCATAGCCTCAATCAGCAGGACACCGTGTGCTTTGGCGGTATCCCGGAGAATTTGCAGTTCCTCAGAGGTCAGCGTAATGGGTTTTTCCACAATGGCATGTTTGCCACATTCCAGAGCTTTTTTTGTAAACTCAAAGTGCAGGGTGTTTGGCAAAGCGACATAGACAGTGTCAATATCTGCCTGCAGCAAAGCGTCATAATCCAGGAATACGCCATCCAGCTGATATGTCTCACACAGATTTTTTGCACGTTCGGCAGAGGAAGTTCTGGCGAGGATATAGCAAGTTTCGATTTTACATTCCTGTTTCATAGTGGTCAGCAGGGGAAGGACATCCCGTACGATCAGGCCACTTCCTAAAATTCCAAGTTTCATAAGAGTTCTCCTGTGTTCTTCTGTTATTTCTCACTGCAATATCGTTGCCTGGAAAAATATCTTCGGAGTTTCTGTCATACAAAGATATTTTATACAGACAGTGCATATTCAAATGAAAAAATGAAAACAGCGCATTTGTTAAAACGAATTTGCAGATAGTTTCAGTATAGTTCAGAAATATACAAAAAACCAGTCTGAAATCTAGAAATACGGCATTGAGACAGTATGGGAAACTGTGCTATACTAAACACAATGAGGAGTTTGGAAAACAAGAAGAACAGAGAGGTAGAAGAAATGAAGAAGTATGGATTTGGTGTCGACGTAGGAGGCACAACATGCAAAATCGGTTTGTTTGAGAATACCGGAGTGATCGTAGACAAATGGGAAATCAAGACAAATACGGAAAATAACGGTGCATCCATTCTGGATGATATCGTAGCAGCTGTAGAGGGAAAACTTGCAGATGCCGGTATCAGCAAAGATGAAGTAGAAGGAATCGGAATCGGTGTTCCGGGACCGGTCAAAGATGACAGCGTTGTTTGCAGATGCGTAAATCTGGGCTGGGGTGTCGTAGACGTGGCAGCAACACTTTCTGAAAAAAGCGGTCTGCCGGTAAAAGTAGGAAATGATGCGAATGTAGCTGCTCTCGGAGAAATGTGGAAAGGCGGCGGACAGGGCTGCAAAAACGGTATTATGGTTACACTGGGAACCGGTGTTGGCGGCGGTGTCATCATCAATGGTTCTATCATCGGTGGTGTACATGGTGCCAGCGGTGAGATTGGACATATCAAAGTATCTGATACTGAGACAGACAAATGCGGATGCGGTAAATGCGGATGTCTGGAGCAGTATGCTTCTGCAACCGGTATCGTTCGTATGGCGAAGCAGCGTCTGGCAGCAGATGATGCAGCAACCACACTGCGCAATCTGCCGGAAGTAACAGCCAAAGATATCTTTGATGCTGCAAAAGCAGGTGACGCGGTTGCAACTGAATTAGTAGAGAAACTGGGCAAGATTCTCGGTGGTGCACTGGCATCCATCGCCTGCGTCGTTGACCCGGAGATGTTTGTTATCGGTGGTGGTGTATCCAGAGCCGGACAGATTCTGATCGATGTAGTTCAGAAGAACTTCAAAGAGCGTACCTTCCAAGCATGCGAAGATACAAAATTTGTACTGGCATCTCTGGGCAATGATGCAGGAATGTACGGTTGTGCAAAGATGATCTTTAATAAATAAAATTTTACTTATGTGAGAACGAAAAAACTGGAAACAGAAATCCATGCAGGCACGATTGTTTTTCTACCTTCGCTGCGCCGCTTATTTCCGCCTCCTCCCGCGAACTCGCACGCAAAAACAGCGTGCTCAGACACACTCCCGGAGGCGGAGCTATGCTCGCTTCGGTGACGAAAAACAATCTACCGCCTCGCATCGGATTTCTGTTTCCAGTTTTTTCGTATCGACACAGTGGCACCGTTAGACTACGCGTGCATCTTAGCTATTGCATCATTATGTTGCACGCGCAATGTAAGTATTCATTAGTGAAGAATATGTTTATATATCAAAAAAGCCTGTCCATCGGACAGGCTTTTCTGATTGTTTGTTGAGAGTTGTAAAAAAGTGATTTTGAAATTTCGTTCAATTTCTGATATTAGAATACTACATAGTTACCTATTTGTAAAATTGAAAAAAATGATAGGTGAAATCAAAAAAAATGAACAATAATCATTTACTTCTGGCAAAATTCCAGATACAATAAACGATGAGAGTATAAGCGTCTGTTACTAATCTGATTGTAGAAAAATGATGATGCCAGAGGACTGATTTTACAGAGAAATATAGAGGAGTGCAGACTTACAGAGATGTGCAGAAGAATACCAAGCGCATTCTTGCATGGAATCGGCTGTGGCAGACGGATTTTAGAAAAATAAGTGGTGAATAAAAATGGAATTACGAAACGTTAAAACATTTATCAAAATTGCGGAGATTGGAAATTTTTCCCGGGCAGCATCGGATCTTGGATATGCGCAGTCTACAGTGACGATGCAGATTCAGACGCTGGAGCGGGAGCTGGGGGTATCGTTGTTTGAACGAAATGGAAAAAGTGCGGTGCTTTCCGCGGCGGGAAAGGAATTTCTGGACTATGCTTACAATCTGCAGCGCTGTGAAGCGATGGCCCTGGAGCATTTTGCGGAAGATGCGGATCCCGGAGGAGAAGTCAGTGTCGGTATTATGGAGACCTTATGTGCCTCCCGTTACGGCATTATTTTCCGAGAATTCAAGAAACGCTATCCGAAGGCGAACGTCAAAGTGGTCGTGGCAACGACGCTGGAATGTATGGAGCTGCTGGAAAAAGGAAAACTGGATCTGATCGTGACGGTAGATAAGAAAATCAATCATATCAACTGGATCACGCCACATGAAGTACCGACGGAAATCCGTTTTTTCTGTCCGGCAAACCATCCTTTTGCGGGAAAACGAGATATTCCACTGGATATGGTACTGGAAGAAAATTTTATCATGATCGAGGAAGGCTGCAATTACCGACAGGCATTTGAACAATATGTGGTGGAACAGCGCGGGCGGAAGCCGTCGATCACAGAAATCGGATATACCCGGTTGATCATCGATGCGGTTATTGAAAATCTGGGTGTATCCCTGTTGCCGAAATTTACACTGGAAGAAGCATTGCGCGAAAAAAAGGTGGCATTATTTTCCGTGAAAGGTTTTCGAAATTCCATGCTGATGCAGGTGATTTACAGCAAAAACCGCTGGGTCTCACCGGCAATGAAGGCATTTATCGAAATGACGAAAGAATTTATGCCGGAATAAATAGAAAAATTTTTTGTGTTTAAGGTGCAAAAATAAGAATAATAAAGGAAAGCGATAGATGATATGAATAAAAAAGAAATTACAGAAATTAAAAAATTATTTACGAAAGAGCGTTGTTGCCTGAACCGTCTTTGCGGTTGCTATGTGGACGCAGACAAAAATAAAGTTGTTCAGTTTAAGGAAGCGTTTTTATCACTTCCGGAGGAGGAGATTTATAAATATCTGGATATTTTCCGGAAAAGCTTCTCCGGAACACTGGGTAAAAATCTACTGAATATGGAGTTCCCGCTGGAGCAGGAGATGGGCGATGGAACGCAGAAAAGTCTCCTTGCATTGCGTGACAGTGAATTAAAAGATGATGCGATGCTGGATGCATTTTATGACCGGATCATTGAGACATACTATCATCCGGAAAATTATCTGATTCTGCTTGTTCACGGTTCTTATGATATTCCGATGAAGACATCTGACGGGCTGGAGATGGATGATGCATCCGATTACATATACAATTTCGTACTGTGCTGTCTGTGCCCGGTGACATTATCCAAGGCCGGCCTTTGCTACAATGCAGAGACTAACAGTATCGAAGATCGTATCCGCGACTGGATTGTAGATATGCCGGAACAGGGATTTTTATTTCCGGCATTTCAGGATCGCAATACGGATATTCACCGTCTGCTGTACTATTCCAAAAATGCAAAAGAACTCTGCCCGGACATTACCGAGCAACTGCTTGGCTGTGTACAGCCGGTTCCGGCGCCACAGCAGAAAGAATCCTTCCAGGCCATTATTGAAGACACACTGGGAGAAGAGTGTGTCTATGATGTAGTGCGCAATATCCATGAAAATCTCAATGAAATGATCGAGGAGCAGAAAGAAAACGGAGAACCACTGGAGCTGGATAAAATGCAGGTGCGCAAATTACTGGAACGAAGCGGAGCACCGGAAGAAAACCTGGAGCAGTTTGAAAAACAGTATGATGAAGAAATCGGAGCGCAGATGACCGTCATGGCCGACAATATTTCTGACACCAGAAAATTCGAGGTAAAGACACCACAGATGACCGTAAAAGTCAGCCCGGAGCAGGCAGGACTGGTAGAAACCCGCATGATTGACGGCGTTCCATGCCTGGTCATCCCGTTGACCGACGAAGTAGAAGTCAATGGAATCCATGTACATCTGAAAGATGAAGAAGTATTGAAGGGGTTAGAGTAGAATATATTGGAACAATGATTTCGGTAATTTGTATTCCTTATTTTGCTGCAGATTTTGTATTCTTTCGGCTTCCGTAGTCCGCTATGATGTTTCAATTTAGAAAAAACTGCCGCAGAGTGCGAAATACATCTTTCAGAATGCCTTTTATAAACACGCTGTAGAGCTTTGTGGTTAATAGATGTCCAATTTTAGGATAACAGTTTTCTTTTCACTGGTCACAATCTATAGTAATATGAAAATACAACCGGAATACTAATAATAAATTTTCGGTATCAAAGAGTAGAAATGCGAAATAAGATCTGCGAAGTCGAACATACAAGGTGAACGGTAGGACAATTTTCGTCATCGGAGCGAGCATAGCCTGCCTTCCGCAGTGTGTCTGAGGTTGCTGCCGGTTTTGCAGCAGGTGAGTTCGCGGAAGGAGGCGGAAACCAGCGGCGGAGCCAGAACAAAAGTGCGTTAAAAAGTGGTTCTATAAAAAATAAACTACAAAACGCAGCTTTTGTTCCGCGCGCGAAGCTGTGCATCATCTGCACGAAGTGCGTTAGCGGAAAATGGTTTTTATTTTCTGCTAAGAAAAATTGTCCGTGTGAACCTGTATGTTCGACTTCGCAGGTCTGTTTCGCATTTCGGACGTTGAAATATAAAACGTAAAACATAACAAGCATAAAAGGAGGGCATTTTCATGAACAAATTACTGTACGGGGTAGCATATTACTATGAGTATCTTCCATATGACCGTCTGGACGAAGACATTAAAATGATGAAAGCAGCCGGTATCAACGTGGTTCGTATCGCAGAATCCACCTGGAGCACATATGAGAAACAGGAAGGTCAGTTTGATTTTTCCACCGTGACAAAAGTGCTGGATGCCATGGAAGAAGCAGATATCGATGTCATCATCGGAACACCGACTTATGCGGTTCCGTCCTGGTTGGTCAAAATGGATCCGACGGTTCTGGCTGTGACACATCAGGGTGAAGGTGTCTACGGTGCACGTCAGATCATGGATATCACAAATCCGAATTATTTGAAATACGGAGAGCGTGTGATCCGTAAATTACTGGAAGTATGCCAGGGACGCAAATGTGTCATCGGATTCCAGTTGGACAACGAGACCAAATATTACGATACCGCAGGTCCGAACGTGCAGGCAGCCTTTGTGGAATACCTGAAAGAAAAATTTGACGGAAGCACAGATGCCATGAACGCAGCCTTTGGTCTGGATTACTGGAGCAACCGCGTGGATAACTGGGAAGATTTTCCGGATGTACGCGGAACCATCAACGGCAGTCTGGGGGCTGAATTTGACAAATTCCGCCGTGGACTGGTAACAGAGTTCCTGACCTGGCAGTCCAATATTGTAAAAGAATATGCCCGTCCGGATCAGTTTATCACACACAATCTGGATTTTGAGTGGCGTGGTTATTCTTACGGCGTACAGCCGGCAAACAATCATTTTGAAATTGCCAGAGAGGCACTGACAGTGGCAGGATGCGATATTTATCATCCGACACAGGATGATCTGACCGGTGCAGAGATTGCGTTTGGCGGTGATATGACACGTTCTCTGAAACAGAACAATTACTTTGTTCTTGAGACAGAGGCGCAGGGATATCCATGCTGGACACCGTATCCGGGACAGCTTCGTCAGCAGGCTTTCAGTCATGTGGCCTCCGGTGCGGCTATGGTGGAATACTGGCACTGGCATTCCATTCACAACTCCTTTGAGACATACTGGCGCGGACTGCTGAGCCATGATTTCAAGGAAAATCACGTATACTGTGAGGCAAAGACCATCGGACGTGATTTTGCAGCATTAAGCCCGGCGCTTTGCAATCTGAAAAAAGAAAACAAAGTGGCTATGGTAGTCAGCAATGACGCGTTATCTGCTCTTGACTGGTTCCGCATTGATACCACAGCGGAAGGAACCGGCAAGACAGGCTATAACGACATCGTACGCTGGATGTATGATGCACTTTATAAAATGAATGTGGAAGTTGATTTCATTGAGCCGTCCTGCAAAGAGATGGACCGTTATCAGATGGTGATCGTTCCGGCTCTGTATGCAGCCTGCGAGGCTGATCTGCAGCGTATGAAACAGTATGTGGCAGATGGCGGATATCTGATCACAACGTTCAAAACCGCTTATACCGATGAAAATGTAAAAGTATATCACGATACATTCCCGCATGTACTGAGTGAATGCCTTGGTATTTCCTATAGTAACTTTACATTCCCGAAAAATGTAAAACTGACTGGTACAGACGGGGAAGAGGCAGAACTTTTCATGGAATTGGTAAAACCGGAAGGCGCAGAAGTGCTGGCTTCTTATGATCACTATGCATGGAAAGATTATGCGGCTGTGACCAGAAACCATTACGGAAAAGGAACGGCACAGTATCTTGGATGCAAGACATCAGAGAAATATCTGCAGAAACTGCTGGCAGAGGCTCTGAAAGAAGCTGGAATCGCAGATACAATGCAGAATACAGAATTCCCGGTTATCGTGCGTCGCATGACAGATGAAAACGGCAAAACCGTGTGGTTCTATTTTAACTATTCCCATACACCGTCAGAGGCAGTTTATACCGGTGCAGCTGGTGAGTATCTGATGAAAGACAATCAGACATTCCCGGGAGCAGATATCGCAGCAGGTGAAAAACTGATACTTGGAAGCTGGGATGTACAGATTATCCGGGAGAAATAAAATAATACGAAAAGAGGAAATGCAGGATGAAGCAGGAGTTTTATGATAAATTATCAGCACCATTTGAAACATCGGAGCGGAAGAAAAACAGCCTGTTGCGGGTAAACCATATTCTGACGGATGTGGTTTATCTCGTTTATCCTGCATTACTTTTATATTTGCTCATAAACAGGGACAGCCGTTTCTGGCGGGTGCTTTTCGTCCCGGCCGTGACTTTTGCGCTGGTGACATTGTTTCGGAAGAAATTTAATGCACCGAGACCTTATGAAACATGGCCGGTGAAGCCGCTGATTCCGAAAGATACAAAAGGAAATTCATTTCCGAGCCGACATGTATTTTCCATTTATATCATTGCCATGGCAGCCTGGTATGTGTGGTGGCCGCTGGGGCTGACTCTTGTCGTAGCAGGTATCTTTCTGGCAGCAGCCAGAGTCATAGGCAGAGTTCATTTTGTGAAAGATGTTATGGCAGGCGCGCTGATCGCAGTGGGGGCCGGGATTTTATGCTTCTGGGTTATCTGATCAGGCAGAGGAAAGACAGATTTTTTTGCGGACAGCGTATAAGAGAACTGTTGTAAATGGACAGGAAAAGAAGAAGTATCTGTGACACAGTAGAAAATAGTTGTAGAACAGAAACAGATAGAAAAATGGAAGATGAACGTAAGGTAAATTAGTTGATGGAATTGTTATTGTAGAAGAAGGTAAAAAAATGAGAGTAGGAAAGCAAAAAGGAGTTCCGATTTCACCGGAACTGATGGGGTTATTTTTTGAGGATATTAATTTTGCAGCAGACGGCGGCCTGTATGCGGAAATGATTGAAAACCGTTCTTTTGAGGCAAAGGAAGCTTACGGAAATCCGGGCAGATTTTATGCGGTGGATGACTTTGGATATGCATGGAAGGCGGTATGCCAGGATGGGGAAGAACGTCCTCTGATGCAGTATGTGACGGGAACACCGTTATCAGAAGTCAATCCCCATTATCTGCGCTTTACGGCGAAAAAAGCAGGACAGGGATTTGCCAATCAGGCTTATGACGGAATCCGTCTGGAGAAAAATCATACATACCGTGTATCATTTTATGCCCGTTGCGTAGATTATGAGGGGAATGGATTTCACATTCGTGTAGAAAAGGACGGACAGGTATTTTCTGAAAACTGCGTGGAGGCAGTCAAACCAGTTCCGTATGTGCCGTTTTGTGATCTGAAGATTCCGATGGAAATCGGTTACGGTACTCTGAATCCGGATATTGAAAAAATTCACCGGATGGATCAGAGTGATAAATGCCGGCGCAGTGAGTGGGTGAAATATGAGACGGTACTTACAGCTTTCGGGGATGTGCGTGGCGCACAGTTTGTAATTACGCTGGATGCTCCGGGAATAGTGGAATTCGATCTGATTTCCATGATTCCGGAAGATGCTGTGGCAGGTGTGTTCCGAAAGGATCTGTTTGAGGCACTGAAAGCGATCAGGCCGGGATTTGTGCGGTTCCCGGGAGGCTGCATTGTGGAAGGCATCAGCCTGGACAACCGTTATTACTGGAAAGATACGGTCGGGGATGTGAAAGATCGGCGGTATATTCCGAATCTGTGGGCCTTTGATGATGACTGGAATAAAAATGATCCGATGACCAAGCGCCCGGATGCGCATTATGGACAGTCCTTTGGCATTGGTTTTTATGAATATTTCCTGTTGTGTGAATTGCTGGGAGCAAAACCGCTTCCGGTGCTGAATATCGGTACCGCGTGTCAGTTCCGTTCCACTGAGATGGTGGATTCTGAGAGTGAGGAATTCAATGACTATGTGCAGGATGCACTGAACCTCATCGAATTTGCCAATGGACCGGTGGACAGTAAATGGGGTGCGTTGCGTGCCCAAATGGGGCATCCGCAGCCCTTCGGTATGGATTTCCTGTCTGTGGGAAATGAGCAGTGGGAGACACAGTATCTTGATATGAGATATCGGTATGAGCAGTTTGAGGCAGCCATTCATGCAAAATATCCTGACATTCGTCTGCTTGGTACCGCGGGACCATTCATGGAATGTTCTATTACAGAAGATGCCTGGAAGTATTACCGGGAAAAGGCAAAAGAAAATCCAGATTTCTGTTATGCGGTGGACGAACATTATTACGTCAGCCCGGAGTGGCTGTATGAGCATGTGACCATGTATGATTCATATCCGAGAGATGTGGCAGTATTTGCAGGGGAATATGCGGCGCATACAACTCTTCGGGAAAATTCTATGGAAAGCGCGTTGGCAGAGGCGGCCTTACTGACGGGCATCGAGAAAAATGCAGATGTGGTAAAACTGGCTTCTTATGCACCGTTGTTTAACCGGATCGGACACAGTCAGTGGAAACCGGACATGATCTGGTTTGATGACTGTCAGGTTTATCTGACACCGAATTATTATGTGCAGAAACTATTTGCAAATCACAGAGGGGCATATACGATTTTATTACATGGACAGGATGAGGAACTCCGAAAAAAAGGTATTTATGTGTCTGCATCCATAGGTGATGCGGGACAAGTTATTTTGAAAGCGGTAAATACAACCGACGAGGGATACCGCCTTTCACTGGAAGATGAGACAGGACGTGCGATAAATACGGCAGGAAAACAGTGGACATTGCAGGAAACCGGTGAGAAACCAGAAGGATTACCGGAGAAATCAGTGGTGACAGAGCAGGAAATTCAGATTAAAGGAAGTGTAACATTGCCAGGGCAGAGTATGGTAGTGGTGACTTACAGATAGCGATAGCCGTGAGATCTTTATGAAAGGCATTGATCACAGCTATTATTACGAAGGTTATAAGACATATAAGACATATAAGACAGAAGAACTTTAAATAAAAACAGAGTGTCGAAAAATGATTCAGATAGGGATTGTTTTTCGGCACTTTTTTTACATTTTTATATAAAAACATCATTTAGAAAATAATTTTGCTTCAAAAGAAGTGCATGTAAAGTAAAAAACGATGACGAACTAAATATTTAACTAAAATATGCAGCTGCATTTTTGTTAAAAACTGGACAATAAAATAGGCAAAATGCATAAAAAAGAAGAGAAAAAATGCAAGAATATGCCAAAAATGTGAATTTAAAGAAAGAAATAATTGACAAATGTAGGGGTGGGTAAAATACAACTAAATTAATTGAGAAAAAAGTTTACTAAATAAATTCAATGTTAGGGGGGCACAAAAATGTTTAATGTTCCAGAAGTAAAAATAGGTGTGGTTGCCGTTAGCCGTGATTGTTTTCCGGAAAGTCTTTCTGTAAACAGGAGAAAGAATCTGATAAAAGCATATCAGGGCAAATATGAGGAGAACAATGTTTATGAATGTCCAATCTGCATCGTAGAGAGCGAAATTCATATGATGCAGGCACTAGAAGATATTAAGAAAGCAGGTTGCAATGCTTTATGCGTATATCTTGGTAACTTCGGACCGGAGATTGCAGAGACAATGCTTGTGAAAAAATTTGATGGACCGACAATCATTGTTGCAGCAGCAGAGGAAGAAAATCTGATACAGGGACGTGGTGATGCATACTGTGGAGTTCTTAATGCAAGCTACAATCTGGCACTGAGAAACACAAAAGCTTATATTCCGGAAGAACCGGTTGGCAGCGCAGAAGAATGTGCAGATATGATTCATGATTTTGTAGGAATTGCAAGAGCACTCATCGGACTTTCTTCCCTAAAAGTGATCAGCTTTGGACCGAGACCATTAAACTTCCTTGCATGCAATGCACCGATTAAACAGTTTTACAATTTAGGGGTTGAGGTTGAAGAGAATTCAGAACTGGATCTGTTTGAAGCTTTTCATAAACATGCAGATGATCCTCGTATTTCGGAAGTTGTGGCAGATATGGAAAAAGAATTGGGAGATGGAAATAACAAACCGCAAATCTTACCGAAACTTGCTCAGTATGAACTTACACTTCTTGACTGGGTGGAAGCGCATAAAGGTGCATGCGAGTATGTGGTATTAAGTACAAAATGCTGGCCGGCATTCCAGACACAGTTTGGATTTGTTCCATGTTATGTAAACAGCCGTCTGGCAGGAAAAGGAATTCCGGTATCCTGTGAGGTTGATCTGTATGGAGCATTAAGCGAGTACATTGGTCAGTGCATAAGCGGTGATACAGTTACATTGCTTGATATCAACAATACCGTAACAGATGCAATTTATAATGAAGATATCAAAGAAAAATTTGATTATAGAAAAGGCGAGACATTCATGGGATTCCACTGTGGAAACACCTGCTCCACAAAACTGGTAAAACATTCCATGGAATATCAGATGATCATGGCAAGAACTCTTCCGGAAGAAGTTACACAGGGAACGCTTGAAGGTGACATTATTCCAGGTGACATCACATTCTATCGTCTCCAGAGTACAGCCGATGGAAAACTAAGAGCTTACTTGGCAGAGGGCGAGGTACTTCCGGTATCAACAAGATCTTTCGGAGCAATCGGAATCTTCGCAATCAAAGAGATGGAAAGATTTTACCGTCATGTACTGGTTGAGAAAAATTATCCACATCACGGAGCAGTTATGTTTGGACATTACGGAAAACAGTTGTTTGAAGTACTGAAATACATTGGTGTAGCACCGGAAGAAATCGGATATAATCAGTCGGCAGGCATGCGTTATATGACAGAGAATCCATACAGATAAATGAGGGAAAGAAACATGTATTACATAGGCGTAGATTTAGGTACTTCGGCCGTTAAACTTGTATTAATGCAGGGGGATGGCACAATCAAAAATGTGCTTTCTAAAAGCTATGAATTATATTTCCCAAATCCGGGATGGTCTGAACAGAAACCGGAAGACTGGTGGCAGGCAACGCTGGAAGGTCTGAAAGAACTGACAGCAGAGATTGATAAAACTCAGATTGCAGGTATCAGTTTTGGCGGACAGATGCACGGACTGGTAATTCTGGATGAAAATGATCGGGTAATCAGACCGGCAATTCTCTGGAATGATGGACGTACACAGAAACAGACAGATCATTTAAATGAAGTAATCGGTAAAGATAAACTTTCTGAATATACCGCAAATATTGCATTTGCCGGATTTACAGCACCAAAGATTTTGTGGGTCAAAGAAAATGAGCCGGAAAATTTTGCAAGAATTCGCAAGTTAATGTTACCGAAAGACTATATCGCATACAAATTAAGCGGTGTACTCAGTACAGACTATTCAGATGCTTCCGGTATGCTCTTGCTGGATGTAAAGAATAAATGCTGGTCAAAAGAAATGATGGAAATCTGCGGTATTACCGAAGAGGTGCTGCCGAAATTATATGAAAGTTATGAAGCAACCGGAACTTTAAAATCGGAAATTGCGGCAGAACTGGGATTCCCGGAAACATGCAAGATTGTTGCAGGAGCTGGCGATAATGCAGCAGCAGCAGTCGGAACCGGAACCGTAGGAGATGGAAAATGTAATGTATCTCTTGGAACAAGCGGAACGGTATTTATTTCCAGCGAAAAGTTTTGCGTAGATCAGAAAAATGCTTTACATTCTTTTGCACATGCAGACGGATGTTACCATTTGATGGGATGCATTTTGAGTGCAGCTTCCTGTAACAAATGGTGGGTAGAAAATATTATTGGAAGTAAAGATTACGACACCGTACTTGGTGGTATATCCGAACTTGGAGATAATCCGGTGACATTCCTTCCTTATTTAATGGGAGAGAGATCACCGCATAACAATCCAAATGCAAGAGGCATGTTTATCGGAATGTCAATGGATACAACACAGACACAGATGTCACAGGCAGTTTTGGAGGGCGTTGCATTTGCAATCCGTGATTCTTTTGAAATTGCAAAATCTCAGGAAATTGAAATAGAAAGAACAAAACTTTGCGGTGGCGGAGCCAAGAGCCGTATCTGGAGAAAAATTATTGCAAACGTCCTTGGAATAAAAGTAGATATTCTGAAAACAGAAGAAGGTCCGGGACTTGGAGCAGCAATGCTTGCAGCAGTTGCATGTGGAGAATATGCAACGGTAAAAGAAGCAGCAGACAAGATCGTAGAAGTAATAGAAACGATTGAGCCGGAACAGGAAATCGTAGAGAAATATAATAAACAGTATCTCAGATTTGTTCAGATGTATCCGACAGTAAAAGGTTTGTATGAACTGTAAAGAATGTAACAGTGGAAAACTGATACAGAATATTGGAATTCAAGAGGGTGAATTCTAACACAAAAAAGGAGGAGCGAAAGAATGAAAAAGAAAGTAATTGCAGCATTAATGGTAGCAGCTATGGCTGTTGGGCTACTTGCAGGGTGTGGTGGAGCGTCTAATGATAAAGGCGGCGCAACAGACAATGGATCAGCCACTGCAGAAACAACCGGTTCAGGAAGCAAGAGTGAGTCGACAGATGGGGTATTAACAAAAGTGGATCTCTCGGGGCAGGATATTTATGTAGGTATTGCACCTGGTTCTGGCGGATCTGCATGGCGCGATCAGATGGTGAATGACATCACAGGTGTGCTTGATGAATATAAAGAAAGTGGAGATATCAAAGGATACAAAGTAGTAAATAATGCTACAAATGGTGATGCCAATGAACAGGTTCAGATTATTCGTGATTTTATTGATGATCCGCAGGTAAATGTAATCCTGATTAATCCGAACGATACAACATCACTGAATGAGGCAGTTCTTGATGCAGAAGCAGCAGGAAAACTGGTAGTTGTTTATGATGCATCTATCACAGCAAAAGGTGTATTAAATGTATCTGTAGATCATTACAATTACGCTTATGGACCAACAAAAACATTACTTGATATCATCGGTGGTAAAGGTACTGTAGTTGAGGTATCCGGTCTTGACGGACATCCGGCTAACGTAATCCGTATTAAAGCAACGGATGACGCAATCGCTGAGTATCCGGATGTAACACTGGCAGCTAATCAGCCGGGCGGATGGGATAATACAACATCCAAATCTGTTACAGCAGCAATTCTTGCTTCTGGTATCAAACCGGACGGAATCATTTCTCAGGATAATGGATGCTATGGTGTTCTTCAGGCTTGTATTGATGCAAACTACATTCCGAAAGTTGTTTCCGGTGATGGTTCCAAAGCATTCTTCACAGCTTGGAAAGAATTAGTAGATAAAGGTGAAGACTTCAACGCAGTCGTAGTTCCGAACCCTCCTGGAATTGGTGCTACAGCAGCAAGAATCGCAGTTAAGATTGCTCAGGGTAAAGAATTTGATGAGAGCAAACTTACGGTAGAAGATGGCGTAGCTACATATGAGTATGTTGTTACAACTGTTTACACAAATGACAACTTTGACGAAGGATGGGAAGTTGTAAAAGACTTTACAGACGAGCAGTGTATTGATGAATATATGACTGATGAAGAGGCAAACGCTCTGTTCAAATAAGAAACAGCCTTAATGCAGCATAAATTCTGATGAAGTCATAAACAGATACCGGGAGCAGATGGCAGGCTGCTCATCGGTTCCCGGTTCTCTGTTTTACAGATTGTTGTCGCGTTTTCGTTTAAACTAATAGAAAGAAAAAGTGAATGGCTTTTGAAGGGTAAACAAAATGGAAAATAAAATAATCCTTGAGGCAAAAAATATAGTAAAAGAATTTAATGGCGTTCCGGCTTTGAGCGATGGAAATCTTGTCTGTCGAAGTGGAAAGATAACCGGTCTGCTGGGGGCCAACGGTTCGGGTAAAAGTACTATTTCCAAATGTATTACGGGTGTCTACCATAAAAATGGCGGTACCATTACATATCTGGGAAAAGATGTTAATTTTAAAAACCCGATGGATGCTAAAAAAGCAGGAATTGCAATGGCGTTTCAGAATCTGAGCCTTTTACCGGATCTGACAGTATGGCAGAATATCGTAATGGGATTTGAGAAAAAGAAAGGATTTTTCTTGGATGATTCTGATGCAAAGAAGACGGCAGCAAAGATATTGGAAGATTTTGTGCCAGGCTTTGATTACAACAGAAAAGTTTCTGAACTCAGTCCTTCAGAAATGCAGATTGTAGAGGTGGCAAAGGCAATTTCACAGGAACCGAAAATGCTGATTCTTGATGAGCCGACAGCTGCATTGGAACAATCACAGGTTGAGATTTTATTCAAATACATGAGAATGCTTGCAGACCGAGGAGTTGGTATGGTCTTTACCTCTCACAGAATGTGGGAAGTAATGGATATCTGCGATGATATCATCGTTTTCAAAAATGGTGAAGTTGTTGGCAGATTGGATTTTGATAAAGATGAAAAAGACGCAGATGTAATTATTCAGATGATTACAGGAGAAAAGAAAGTAGTCTCTGAAAAGCGTACATATAAAGAAATTCCTGATGAAAGAACCATTGATATTAAAAACCTGAATTATAAAGGTATCTTAAAAGATATTTCTCTTCATATTAAAAAGGGTGAAGTTCTTGGAATCGGAGGTCTGTCCGGTCAGGGACAGGAAGAATTACTTCTTGCAATTTCCGGTGACTATAAAGATATGAAATCCAAGATTACAGTCAATGGAGAAGAAGTTTTGCTGAATGCACCGCATAAAGCAATTGAAAGAGGAATCCTGTTGATTCCTGGTGATCGTCAGAAGGAAGGTCTGATGATGAAGAACAGTATTTATGAGAATCATATCCTTCCGAAGGCAGCGTTAAAGAAAGAGCCGTTTATTCTTCCAAAGAAGAAATACAGAGAAGAATGTCTGGAATCGAAAAAGATTCTTTCAACCAAATCAGACGGTATCGAATGCCCGGTATCCAGCCTTTCCGGTGGTAATGCACAGAAAGTTGTTATGGGAAAATGGCTGCAGGTAGATTCTTCACTGATTGTACTTTCTGATCCGGCAAAAGGTGTTGACGTAGGTGCAAAAAAAGATATGTATGACATTGTACAGAATATCGTGGATGAGAAACATATTTCCGCACTGCTCTATGCCAGTGATAATGAAGAGCTGATAGATAACTGTG
>CABRZK010000005.1 GCA_902475415.1 uncultured Eubacterium sp. | reverse complement strand
AATAACGATCTGGCTGACATCTGTTTTTCTGAATCTGGTTTATCAAAAAGACTTTAACAGTGGCATATTCTGTTTCGGTATAATTTTGTCAGTTTTTATTCTGTCAGAAGCAGCAAACAGTATCTTTTATTCCTGCATGGTCAGAATAGATTTTCAGACGGGGCAAAGATTACAGATGGCACTGGGAGAAAAGGGAACCCGTTTGTCCCTTATCTGTTATGAAAATACGGAAACAAATAACATGCTGAAGCGGGCAAAAAACTGTATCGAGCAGGAACGCTTTTCGGATCTGAGTTTATCGGTGTTTAATATTCTGGCAGAAATTCTGAAAGTGACAGGAACGCTGTTGGTGCTGGCAAAGTTTCACCCGATTCTTGCGGTGGTATCTTTGGTCAGCGTGCTTCCATATTTTATGATACGGCTGATCCGCGGAAAAGAATTTTATGAATTAAAAAGGTATCAGGCAGCAGGAGAACGGCGCAGAAATTATCTGTATCATTTATTTGGCGATAAACGGGCAGTAAAAGAACTTCGAATATTTGGAATCGAAAATTATATAGAGCAGAAAATGTATGAAACACGGGATAAGATCAACCGGGAAGTCTGGGACTTTAAGAAACATGATATATTCGGTCTGTTATTCTGTGAATTGTTTTGCCAAAGCGGATATTTGTTGAGTATTGTTATCACAATAATGCTTTTATTACATAAAGTACTGGATTTTGGAATACTGGCAGCGGCTTTGGCAGCAGTTACCTCTTTTCAGACAGCAGCAAAATATTTTCTGATCAGTCTTGGACGAATTCCGGAATGTGCTGCATTTGTAAAAGACTATTATGATTTTATGGATATGGAAGAACCTGTACAGGGAACGGAAAAATTTTATCCGGATTTTGATCGTATAAAATTACAACAGGTTTGTTTTTCGTATCCGAGTCAAACTGACCAGGCAGTTTCCAATCTCTCTTTTGAAATAGAAAGAAATGAAGTTGTTGTCATTGTGGGAAATAATGGAAGTGGAAAAACAACACTGGTAAAATTACTGACGGGTCTTTATAAAGCACAACAGGGGCAGATCTATTATGGCACACAAGACCTGGCATCTCTTGATCCGGAAGAATTCTATAAGCACGTTTCCCTTGTCAGTCAGGATTTTATAAAATATGAATTATCTGTAAGAGAAAATGTTGGGATCGGTGATGGGAAAAATATGGAAGATACAGACAAAATCTGTAAACTTCTGAAACAAGTCGGATTAAAGGAATTTACTTCCCGGGATTCTGTGAATCAATTACTTGGAAGTGAATTTGGTGGCAGAGATCTTTCGACGGGGCAGTGGCAGAAACTTGCAATTGCGAGAGGAATCTTGAAAGAAAGCAGTGTTATTTTTCTGGATGAACCAACAGCAGCCCTGGATCCGCTTATGGAAACCAGTATATTAAAAATGTTTCTGCAAATTGCTCAGGGAAAAACAGCAATCATCGTATCACACCGGATTGGAATCTGCAAAAATGTGGATAAGATTATTGTCATGAAAGACGGGGAAATAGCAGAGATTGGAAAGCATCAGGAATTATTGGATAAAAGAGGAGAATATTACAGACTTTATACGATGCAGCAGAAATGGTATCAATAAATTTATTTACTTATCTTTTGAGGTATATTATAATGATACCAGGGTCAAAAGTACGAAGTACGGAACAATCAGGTATCAAAATCAGTAAGGAAGCGGAATATGTGTAAAATACTTATACTTATAAAAAAATCAAATAATATGATAGGATCCGGACTCTATATATCGCGAGACATAAAAATGGCGATTGGATATATGGAGTAAGAAAAGATCGCCAGCAAATATGTTTTGTGATATCTTATGGGAGTTTATTTCAAAGGAGAAAAAACATGACATATTTGAATGGAAAAGATATCCTGCCTGAGGAACTTTTTATGCAGGTTCAGGAATACTGTGCAGGAGAATTGATCTATATTCCGAAAAAAGATGGTACAAGACAAAGCTGGGGAAACAGCACGGGAATAAGAAAAGAACTGGATGAAAGAAATCAGATGATTCGTGAGAAGAAGAAAAATGGATGTTCTCTGAAAGAACTTACGGAGGAATTTCATTTGTCGATATACAGTTTAAAGAAAATTTTGTACCATTGATTTTTTTAAATTAATATTGTATTATATCTGTAACAGGACTCCCCACACCTCTCACGCAAGTGATGTGTCCCATGGGGAGACATTTTGTATTATGGAGGAGTAGTATGGTAAAACCAATTATGAGAGATATCTTTTTCCTGAATCAGCCATCTGAGCCGGCAACTGAGTCGGACCGGAAGACAGGGATGGATCTGCTGGATACTTTGAAGGCACATGAAGAAGAGTGTGTTGGTATGGCAGCGAATATGATCTGCGCGATCCAGCCGGAATACGTCTGTCGCTGCTGTTTGAAATTGGTATGGCAGCGAATATGATCGGGGTAAGGAAAAATATCATTGCCGTGCACATGGGATTTATGAATGTTTTGATGTATAATCCGAAGATCATCAAAAAGTCAGGGGCGTATGAGACGGAAGAAGGGTGTCTTTCTCTGGCAGGGGTGAGAAAATGCATGCGGTATCAGGAGATTGAAGTGCAGTATCAGGATGTCAATTTCAAACAGCAGCGACAGACGTATTCCGGCTGGATCGCGCAGATCATACAACATGAAATAGATCATTGCCGCGGAATATTGATATAAATAAAAAGACTAAAATCTGTACCATATACATGGTAAAAGAGTAATTACGTTTCCAGCTATGTGAAAAATCTGATTTTTCATATGAGCGTTAAAGTGAAATTAACTAATGGATTAAAACGGGTACTTGTGAAAGTATGGAACAGTTACAAAATCAAAATAAATGAATGATAGTAGAAAAGGAAAAAATAAACATGAAAAAAGGAAATGGAATTGCATTACTCCCTATCGGCGTGTTCCTGGTATTGTATCTGGGGCTTGGAATTTTGTTTGAATATGTGTTAAAGATTCCGATGGGATTTTATAACGTGCCGATCGTCGTTGCTTTTCTGGCGGCGATTTTGGTGGCGTGTGTACAGAATCGGAAAGTAAATTTTGATAAAAAACTGGAACTGATGGCGCAGGGTGTGGGCGATAAGAATATCATTACGATGTTGTTGATCTTTCTGACCGCCGGCTGCTTTGTCGGCGTTGTCGGAAGAAGCAGTGCGGAGAGTGTGGCCTATTTTATGCTGGCGCTGATTCCGGCGCGGTTTTCGGTTGCAGTGCTGTTTGTAGTGGCCTGTTTCGTGTCGGTGGCAATGGGAACCTCCGTGGGAACGATCACCCTGCTGACACCGATCGCAGTTGCGGTATCTGCTGCATCCGGGTTTGATCTTCCGTTTTGTGTCGGAGCGGTCATGGGTGGTGCAATGTTCGGGGACAATCTTTCCTTTATTTCCGATACAACAATCGCAGCCTGTAACGGACAGGGCTGCGAGATGAAAGATAAATTCCGGGAAAACTTCTGGATCGCATTTCCGGCGGCGGTGATCACACTGGTTCTGATTCTGGTTCTGTCTTTTCAGACAGAGATTCACGGAAGAGTCGATCAGTCGTACCATCTGCTGCAGGTGCTTCCCTATGTGCTGGTTCTGATCGGTGGAATCATCGGTATCAATGTATTTGTGGTACTTCTAACCGGCATTGCCTCCGGTGCCCTGATCATGCTGCTTGGCGGACATATTACACCGACCGATCTGCTGGCAAATATGGGTTCCGGCGTCTCGGGTATGTTTGAGACCTGTATGGTGGCGATCCTTGTTGCAGCCATGTGTGCGCTGATCCGGGAATATGGCGGATTTGATGCGTTGCTCGGCTGGATCCACCGGATCTTTAAGGGAAAACGCGGCGGGCAGCTGGGTATGGGACTGCTGGTCGGAGCGATGGACATTGCAACTGCCAACAATACTGTTGCAATCGTAATGGCGAATCCGATTGCAAAAGAAATGGCCCAGGAATACTGCGTGACACCGAAGAAAACAGCTTCGTTACTGGATACTTTTTCCTGTATCTTCCAGGGAGTCATCCCTTACGGTGCACAGATGCTGGTAGCTATCTCGGCAGCACATGAACTTGGATACGAGATTTCCGCCTTCCAGATCATGCCACGGCTGTTTTATCCGATGTTTCTGCTTCTGTGTTCTTTGATCGCTATCTTTAGAGTCGAGAAAAAACAGAGGTAACATCCGATATAACCGGCAGAGCATCGGAAAGAAGACAGCACCAAAAAGTTGCGCTTACAAAATAAGAAGAGTGACAGAAAACGCATTTCACGCATATGGTGAATCAGATAGATAGCTGGGTATCGTCTCACAGATGCGGTGGGACATATCAGGAAGCGGGGAATGTGATATGAGTAACAAAACATATGATCGATTAAAATGGCTCGCCATGTATTTTCTGCCGGCTTTGGGAACGTTGTATTTTGCACTGGCTGGCATCTGGGGGCTTCCCTACGGAGAACAGCTGGTGGGAACCATCACGGCAATTGATACGTTTCTCGGTGTGATTCTTGGAATCAGCAAATCAAAATATAACAAATGCAGTCACTAACAACTTCATACCAGAGCGTGTCTGAAAACACGGGAACTCTTGCAGGCGGACAGAGCTGGCAGGAGTTCTTTTTATGCTGCGATGTATCTGAAAAAGCTGGCAGTCACTGGTTTCTCAGTCAAATCAACGATCTTCATATTCCTTTTCGTGCAGGTTTGTAGTAAAATATAAGAACGATTGTCGATGCAAACTGGTATATTTGCGACTACAGGAAAAGAACAGACAAGGAGTATAAAGAATGATACAGGCAGTAATTTTTGATATGGATGGAACACTGATTGACACAGAAAAATATTACCGGATCTGCTGGCCACAGGCACTGGCACATTTTGGTTATACGATGAGTGATGAGCAGGCACTTTCCATGCGTTCGCTGGGACAGCCATATGCGCCGGAGCATCTGAAAGAAATGTTTCAGGATCCCGATCTGGACTATCCGGCGATTCGTGTATATCGGAAACAGCTGATGGAAGAATATCTGGAACGAGATGGAATCCAGATCAAACCAGGAGCTGTAGAACTTCTTGAATATCTGAAAGAAAAGAAGATCCAGCGTGCGATCGCTACGGCAACTGATACGGAACGCGCGGCACGATATCTGAAACAGATCGGACTGTACGAGTACTTTGACCGGATCATCTGTGCAAATATGGTCAAGTGCGGAAAACCGTCACCGGATATTTATATCTATGCCTGCCAACAGCTGGGACTGGATCCGTCTGCATGCATGGCGGTAGAGGATTCACCGAACGGAGTGACCAGTGCGTACCGTGCAGGCTGTCAGGTTGTCATGGTACCGGATCAGACAAAACCGGACGCGGAACTTCAGAACATGTTAACCGCATGTGTGGATTCGCTGGATCAGATGAAAGCACTGTTTCAATAAAGGCAATAACACACTAATGTAAATGTAATACAGAAAATACGAGAGATCTGCAGGGGATGGGCACTGTCGTATGTGAAAAAATATAAAAATATGGAGAAGAGCTATGGCAGAAAAAATGGAAAAGGATGCAGCAGAACTTCCCGGTATCAGCAGAGAAGCAGAAGAACACCAGCTGGCATATGTGATCGGGGTTGCCCAGGAGCATCTGGTACAGGCGCGTAAAGCCATACGAGAGGCAAATGAAGATCTTGCCGATCTGATGGAAGTTTACGATGCAAAAGATAAAGAAGGTCTGACACTCTGGAACAATGCTACGGCGCGTCTGAAAGAATATAAACAGAATATGGTGCGCCTGGAAAAAGCCAGAAAGAAACCGTATTTTGGCAGAATTGATTTTCTTGCAGAAGAAAAACAACAAAAAGAAGCGTATTATATCGGTCGTGTTGGAATCTCCGGGGATGATGCGCAGCCGTTAGTATTGGACTGGCGTGCACCGATTGCTTCTGTTTATTATGAAAGCGGTCTTGGTCCCTGTTCGTATACCGTTCTTTCCGAGGGGACGCATACGATCGATCTGGAAAGGAAACGGACGTATGAGATTGAAAATGACCGGTTGAAAGACTACTTTGACTCGGATGTGGTAGCCAATGATGAACTTCTGACCAAATACCTTGCTAAAAGCAAAAAAAACGTACTTGGAGAGATCATTGCAACCATTCAGAAAGAACAGAATCTGCTGATCCGTCGCTCCCCCAGGACTAATCTGATTGTTCAGGGTGTGGCGGGTTCCGGAAAGACCACAGTGGCGATGCACCGGATTTCCTATATTCTTTATAATTACAAAGAGGATTTCCGCCCGGAAGATTTTTATATTATCGGGAGCAATAAAATTTTGCTGAATTATATCACCGGTGTTCTGCCGGAGCTGGATGTATACGGGATTCGTCAGATGACGATGGAAGAGCTGTTTATCCGCCTTCTATATGAGGAATGGGATGGAAAAATATACAGCGTTCATCCGGTATCTCAGGAAGCTTGGCAGGAACAGAAAGGAAGTACTGCCTGGTTCGAAAAACTGGAAGCGTACTGTCAGGCATACGAAAATCAGGAGATTCCACAGGAGGCGATCGTGATGGAAAAAACGGGTGTGCGTCTGATGCGTCCTGCGATGATCCGGGAGTATCTGCGTGACAATCCGCTCCTTTCGATGGAAAGCAAGATCCTGATGTTGAATAAAATGCTGTATGCCCGCTATGAAAATGTGATCACGGGAAAAGTGATCTCTTTCACAGAAAAAGAGCGGAAAATACTGGACAAAAAATACAGCACTTACTTTGGCAACGGAAAATGGAATGGTTCCGTGCGAACTTTTTATCAGAATTTTCTCCGTGCACAGCAGCAAGAGGGAATTCCTATCGAAATACCAGATACATCGTTTGATGTGTACGACCTTGCGGCGATGGCATATATCTATAAACGGATCAAGGAAACCGATCCGGTGAGGGAAGCAAGCCATGTGGTCATCGATGAAGCACAGGACTTTGGTATGATGGTATATCGCTGCCTGCACTACTGTATGCGGGGATGCACCTATACTGTTATGGGAGATACTTCTCAGAATATCCATTTTGGACAGGGGTTAAATGACTGGGAAGAACTTCGCAGACTGATCCTGCGGGGAACATACGATGCATTCGGACTGCTTCGGAAAAGCTATCGAAACACGGTGGAAATCTCAGAATTTGCCACAGAGATCCTTCGGCATGGAGATTTCCCGATATATCCGGTGGAACCGATCATTCGCCACGGAAAGCAGGTGAAGGTGCAAGCCAGTGCAGATACAGTTTCTATGAAAGATGCAGCAGCAAACCAGATTCAGGAATGGCAAAAAAACGGATACGAAACGATCGCTGTAATCTGCCGCGATGAGACGGAAGCCAAAGAGGTGTCGGATCTGTTACAGGATACTCCGAATCTGATGAATTACACACCGGAACGCAGTCAGTTCGGAGAGGGAATCATGGTTCTCCCGGTGGTGTATACCAAGGGGCTGGAATTTGACGCGGTACTTCTGTGGAATCCGACAAAAGAACAATATCCACAGGATAACGGGCATATCAAACTGTTGTATGTTGCCGCTACCCGTGCACTTCATGAACTTACCGTACTGTATCAGGATACTCTTACGGATATTATTGTAACCGAAGTACCGAAAGAGAAACATATGCAGGAATTCCAGACTGAAAGTCTGCAAAAAGCGAAAGAATACGCAAAACCGGTACACACGCAGAAAGAGATCGAACAGCAGCGGAGAGAAGAGGGCGACAGGGATCGGCAGGCAAGAGGCTATCTGGGTCCTCGAAAGATCCAGTTGAAAAAGGAACAGGAAATTGCCGGAACAGAGACACCGGTGCTAATTCCAAAACCGTTTGAAGTACATCAGGCACTGATTCCCAAAAACAGAAATCAGTTAAAAAAATCAACGGATAAGAAATTAAAATCTTCCGCCATCGACGGACTGGTGAATCCATCCCCGTATACATATGGAACCTTCCCACCGGAGAGTCATCTTCAGGTCAAAGGACATTCCAGAGGGAATTTTTCTGTAAAATGGGTGAAAAAGACAAAGCAGTATCTGGAGATCGCCAGTGCAGCCGGACTTCTTCGGCTGACACCGATCACACCGTCGACGATCCGTATCAGCTTTGTAAAAGGTGTCACCGGCACGATCCAGGATACGAACTGGAAAGCACAGACAGATACCGCAGTAACATGGGGCGCAAAAGAGTCCCGTTCTGAAGTACAGCTTCTGACTGATCGTATCCTGATTCGGGTGGAAAAAGCCAATGGTGCTGTGCAGTTTTTAAGCAGAGACGGTAAAAAACTGCTTACGGAAAATCCTTCGGAACCTCGATTGCTTCTGGACAGTCAGACCTGGAACTTTTTCGCCTGGGATAAAAATGAGCGCCTGAAATCCAAAGGTGTTCTTGCAGATGATTTTATGGATCTGAGCACGAAAGCGCGGTATATCTCTTTTGGACAGAAAAAACTCCGGATGCCACTGGTACTGTCCAATAAGGGATATGCCATCGGTGTTGCGGCGGGAAGTACCGTATTATTCTGTAACGTGAGAACCTATGGACAATATATTTATACCCAGGGAACCGGTCAAATCGATTATTATTTCATTTACGATGAAAATCAGGAGAGAAACATCGAGCAATACCGCAATCTCCAGGTGTAATTTCTTTCCCAGCCGTTTTGAATTCATGTACGGAAAACTAATTTTCTAAAACTGTCAGATTTATCTTTTATCAGATCAGAGTCTATAGTATAATAACCATAAATGGCCATATTTCTCAAAACATAATTGAGAAATCTACATAATAACTGATTTTTATAAAAGATGAAGTACAATGGAGGTTATGAACATGAGAATCTATGTAGATGTGAATGCTGTACGTAACGGAAACGGAACCGAACAAACTCCTTTTCGAAAAATCAATGATGCTGCAAAGATCGCACAACCGGGTGATGAGGTTTTAGTGTTCCCGGGAACTTACCGTGAATATGTAGATCCAATCTATGCCGGACGTGAAGATGCCCGGATCACCTATCGCAGTGTAAAGCCACTGGGTGCTGTGATTACCGGTGCGGAGGAGATTAAAACCTGGACACCGTATCAGGACAACACCTGGGTATGTCGTGTGGCAAATAGTGTGTTCGGTTCTTATAACCCATATACGACTGCAGTATATGGTGACTGGTATTTTGCAAAGGCAGACAAACATACCGGCTGCGTATATCTGAACGGTCGCGCTATGTATGAGGCAGTAACTTTGGATGAGTGTCTTCGCGGAGAAGTGTATCCATGCAGCTGGGTTCCGGAAGAATCTGTCTACAAATGGTATGCCGAACAGGATTCCAAAACGGATGAAACAATCATTTACGCCAATTTCCAGGGAAAAGATCCGAACGCGGAAAATGTAGAAATCAATGTGCGTCGTGAATGCTTTTTCCCTTCCAAAACAGGAGTAAGTTATATTACTGTCAGCGGCTTTACCATCTGCAAAGCCGCAACCACCTGGGCACCGCCGGCCGCATTTCAGGACGGTATGATCGGTCCACACTGGAGCAAGGGATGGATCATCGAGGACTGCGATATCTCCAACAGCAAATGCGCAGGTATCTCCGTAGGTAAATATCTGGATCCGGATAACGATCATTATTTTACATATAAGTATGTCAAGAGTCCGACACAGATGGAACGTGATGCCGTATGCCGCGGACAGTATCATGGCTGGCTGAAAGAAAAGGTAGGAAGTCATATTATCCGCAGAAATAATATTCATCACTGTGAACAAGGCGGTATCATCGGTCGTATGGGCGGTGTGTTCAGTGTGATCGAAGACAACCATATTCATCACATCAACAACATGATGGAACAGGGCGGTGCAGAGATTGCAGGTATCAAAATGCATGCAGCGATTGATGTTCTGTATCAGCGTAATCATATTCATCACTGTACCATGGGTATCTGGTGTGACTGGGAAGCACAGGGAACACGGATCACGCAGAATCTGCTTCATGACAACCAGCGTCCGTCCTTTGCAAAAAATCTGAAGGGCGGTATGATGTCTCAGGATCTGTTTGTGGAAGTGGGACATGGACCGACACTGATCGACAACAATATTCTTCTGTCTGATGCTGCCCTTCGTTTCGCAACACAGGGTGTAGCAATGGTACATAACCTGATCTGTGGTTCTCTGACCTGTGTTGGTGAAGGAACCGGCTGGAGATATACACCGTATCATATTCCGCACCGTACAGAGGTGATGGGATTCATGACAATTCTTCACGGGGATGACCGTTTCTATAACAATATTTTTGTACAGAAATGGCCGAAAGAAGATGTGATTACCCCTCACGATTCCGATGATGGATATGACACGGAAAACCGTCTGGCTGGTACCTGGACATTCGACGAGTATCCGACATATGAGGAATGGATCTCACAGTTTGACTTTACAAAACCGGTGGATATGGTAAAACTGGAACCGGTACACTTTGGTCATCTGCCGGTATGGAGCGAGGGCAATGTGTATCTCGGAGGAGCAAAAGCATGGAAAAAGGAAAGAAATGGTCTGACCGCAGCAGAGAACAGGGAGGATGTGAAGGTTGAACTGGTGGAAAAAGAAGACGGATATCATCTGGAAACCAATATCTATGAGTTCCTGAAGGGCTTTACCGGAAGAATGATCAACACTGAAGTGCTTGGAAATGCCTTCGAACCGGAACAGCCGTTCGAAAATGCAGATGGAACACCGATCCGGTTTGACGAAGATTATTTCGGAAATCACCGCGGTGTGGCAACTGTGCCCGGACCATTTGCCGAAGCAGAAGATGCTGAAAAAATGCTTTATGTAAAATAGCAAATATTTCTACGATTAAGAACTGTACGGAATCCTGGAAAATATTTTTTCCGGGATTTCTGTACTTTTTTTATTTTGTATCGTATTACTATTGACATTTCATACCGTATAGGTTATCATATGGATATCACATACGGTATTGATAAAAACATGAAAGGAAAGTGAAAAAATGGATTATATCATTATGGAAAACGGAGAAAAAATTCTTTTGGAAACCCAGCAGAAAGTGACGATTCAGCGAACCGTCGACATTTACAAACAGTACCGCAAAGAACTGGGACTGACGCAGAGTGAACTTGGAAAACGTGCCGGTATCTCTCAGCCGAACATCACCCGTTTTGAGAGCGGAAATTACAACCCCAGTCTGGAATTCCTGGTAAAGATTGCCGGAGCTATGGGTAAAAAAGTGAAAGTTACTCTGGAAGATTAATCAGGGGGCAGTAGCAATGGTAGAAGATATTTTGAAGAAAGACGGACTGTCTTTTGCCCTGCTGCGAAAGTTGTCCTTTCGAACCAGACTGGAAGAGAACCTGGCTCAGGCAATCAGCTGTCTGGATGAAGCGTTTCTTACAGAAGAACTGAAAAATATCGTCATCTGGTATGATTCCAGTGATATTTTATCCGGACTTCCGATTGATTATCGCATCAAAAGTCTTCAGGCGATCCTGCGGAAATATCAACGGGCATCCGGGGAAAGCCGGGTAGAGCGGGTATTTAACGATATCCTCGGTTTTCGGACATTATGCGATAATTACGAGGAAATTTTACGTCTGAGAGAAGCAAAGAATATTTCCGTTGCAGACATGTCCAACGGGAAAACACACGATGACGGATACCGCGGTGTGTATATCTATTATCAGTATGGCCACCGACATTACCCGATCGAGATTCAATATAATACCTACTATGACCGTCAGATGAACAACTGGCTGCATAAATATGTATGGAGTAAACATCATCCGGCAAATGTAGGAATCACCCTGCGAAGAGAGTACGAGAGAGGAAGAATCCGAACAGAATGTGAATGTGAGGAGGTGCTTCGGGATGTGTTATCTGATTGCAAAAAATAATCAGGGCGGGAGCAGTCTGGCAATCCAAATGATGCATGGAAAAGAACTGGCAAAATTAAAGCAGAAACTTCTCTCGGATCTTCCCGGTGAAGAAATACAGCTGCTTACTGTCAGCCGTCCATCTGCATATACGGAGTATGAACCGTTTTGCTTTATGGATACGCCGGATCATTTTGCACAGGAAGTGAAAAACAGTTTTTCCTGATATATATACCCACAAAGGTATTGTGTGAAAAAGCTTCTGTTTTTGAAGCGATTTCGTGTTATAA
Source organism: uncultured Eubacterium sp. (assembly GCA_902475415.1). GTDB lineage: Bacteria > Bacillota > Clostridia > Lachnospirales > Lachnospiraceae > Eubacterium_I. The sequence goes on along the minus strand of CABRZK010000005.1, from coordinate 10,788 downwards.
TACATTTATGCGTGAAATCATTTCAAAAATATTTCTAAGAAATCTATGAATTACAAATGGTGTGTTTCAGGCGCAGTGCACACCGGACAGGGAGAAAGAAATATGGACTATATAGCAAGAGAAGATGCACTGGCATTATTAAAAAAATACAATCAGGATCCGTTTCATCTGCAGCATGCATTTACCGTGGAAGCTGTAATGAAATGGTATGCTAACGAACTTGGATATGCTGAAGACGCAGAATACTGGGGTATCGTAGGACTTCTGCATGATATTGATTTTGAACAGTATCCGGAAGAGCACTGCCTGAAAGCACCGGAACTTTTAAGAGAGGGAGGCGTTGGTGAAGATATCATCCACAGTATAGTTTCCCATGGATATGGTATCACGATCGGATGTGGTGTTACTCTTGATGTAGCACCGGAACATGAGATGGAAAAAGTACTGTTTGCAGCCGATGAACTGACCGGACTGATCTGGGCGGCAGCGCTGATGCGTCCTTCCAAAAGTACAAAAGACATGGAACTGAAATCCTTAAAGAAAAAATACAAAAGCAAAGGATTCGCTGCAGGATGCTCCAGAGAAGTCATCCAGCGCGGAGCCGATCAGCTCGGCTGGGAACTGGAAAAACTGCTGACGATGACAATGGAAGCAATGAAAGCAACCGAAGATACGATTAATGCGGAGTGTGAATCTCTGTAAAACAAATCGAGATACTTAATCCGAAAGTGAATCGGCTATTTGACAACTGGTTTACTTTCGGATATTTTTATAATTCCTGTGACCGCGGTTTCCTTAAGAATTCGTGAATTCTTGTGGGTTATACTTGCGAAAAACAGCGTATACTGATATAGTACAAAAAACAACAGTTCCAAAGAGGAGAGCAAACAATATGAAAAAAGGAAAAATCAAAGCGCTTCTAGTGCTGCTGGTGATCGTTCTTGCGGGGATTTATTATTATGTAACAATCCCGGCGATCAACATTCATTCTACGGGAATCTGGATTTTTATCCTGTTTGTACTCGTATTGATTCTGGCAGCTTATGCAGCTAAAAAGAAGTTTACCAGCATCCGTGAGGTGAAAAGCAGCAAGTTTCTGAAAATCGGAGGCATCGTACTGATGGCTGTACTGCTTGTATTTGCAGCAGGAAGCATCTTATCTTCCCCCATCGTAAACGCAAAACAGTATCGAAATCTGTTGACCATCGAGGAACGCGACTTTTCGGAAGATATCCAGCCGGTGAATTTCAGTCAGATTCCGTTGCTTGACAAAGACAGTGCGATGATTCTTGGAAACCGAAAAATGGGAAGTATGGTAGATATGGTTTCTCAGTTTGAGGTCAGCGATCTGTATTCGCAGATCAATTATCAGGAAAAACCGGTTCGCGTGACTCCACTGGTCTACGCAAGCCCGATCAAATGGCTGACCAACCAGTCACAGGGAATCCCGGCGTATATTATGATAGATATGACGACACAGGATACCTCGCTGGTAAAACTGGACAAACCGATCCGTTATTCCGAGGCAGAATATCTGAACCGGAATATTTATCGCCATCTGCGTTTTCATTATCCAACCTATATTTTCGATCAGTTAAGTTTCGAGATTGACGATAATGGCACTCCTTACTGGGTCTGCCCGGTGCGGAAGTATACAATTGGACTTTTTGGTGGTGCAACAATCGGCAGAGTTGTCCTGTGTAATGCCCAGACAGGAGAGTGCCAGGATTACACGTTAAAAGACTGTCCGGAATGGGTAGACCGTGCCAATCCGGCAGATCTTCTGATTCAGCAGTATAATTATTATGGAACACTGGTACACGGTTATATCAACAGCATCTTCGGACAGAAAGGCTGTCTGAAATCTACAGACGGATATAATTACATGGCGATGGAAGACGATGTATGGGTATACACCGGTGTAACTTCTGTCAGCGGAGATCAGTCCAACGTAGGATTTGTTCTGATCAATCAACGTACCAGAGAGACACGATATTATAAGGTAAACGGAGCAGAAGAGTATTCGGCGATGGGATCCGCGGAAGGGCAGGTTCAGAACCTTGGGTACAAGGCAACTTTCCCGATCCTTCTGAATATTTCCAATGAACCAACATACTTTATGGCATTGAAAGACGGTGCCGGACTGGTAAAAAAATACGCGATGGTAAATATCCAGAAATACCAGAATGTTGCCATCGGAGATACCGTATCCGCCTGCCAGGACGCTTATGTGAAACTCCTGAATACCAGTGGAATTACTGCTGGAAATGAGAGCGATTTCAAAACTGTCACCGGAACGATCCAGCGGATCGCGCAGAGCGTTATCGACGGCAATTCCCATTTCTACCTGGTATTAAACGGACATTCCGAGATCTTCGATGTCCCAGTTCAGGATTATCTGCAGGTCGTAACATTGCAGGAGGGAGACACGGTTACCGTAGAATACCTGGAAGGAACTCCGGTTTGTACGGTATTGAACCTGGAGTAGAAAATTTTCACTTGGCAGCAAAAGAGTTTCATGATATAATAAGAAAAATCAACTGATAAACAAAATACAGATGAGATATGTAAGTCCAAGGGCGGACATCCGAGAGGGTGTCTGCCTTTTTTCGATATACAGGAAATTATCTTCCTGCATATCAAGATCGCGAAGCCTATGTTATCTTATTGCCGGCATAATATTCCGCTATATGCCATAAACTGATATATCCTGTACAGGAATCAGAGCACCTGGAAAACGTACAGAATCTTTTAAACGCTCAGCAACTATGAAGATACGAAATATTTATGAGATTTACATATCTACACCACAGAAGGGAGAACAAACATATGGAAAAGTTCAGTCAACTGGTAACCTGGATGGATGGAAAAGTCTGGGGCTGGGGGATGATTCTGTTACTTCTCGGAACTCATCTTTTCATGACCGTCCGAACCGGGTTTATCCAGAGAAAAACAATCACAAAAGGAATCAAGCTTTCCGTATCCAAAGAACCGGATGCAGATGGTGAAGTCAGTCAGTTCGGAGCACTTGCCACTGCGCTGGCATCTACGATCGGAACCGGAAATATTATCGGTGTGGGAACTGCCGTTGCCTTAGGTGGGCCTGGTGCCGTTTTATGGTGCTGGCTTACCGGTGTGTTCGGTATCGCGACGAAATACAGTGAATCACTAATTGCAGTAAAATATCGTGTCAAAACCGAAGATGGACGAATGCAGGGTGGTGCCATGTACGCACTGGAACGCGGTTTGCATATGCGGTGGCTGGGGCTGATCTTTGCTGTATTTGCCGGGTTTGCTTCGTTCGGTATCGGATGTGCCACACAGGTTAACGCCATCGCTACTGTCTGCAATGAGAATCTACACATCAATAAAGCAGTTGTCGGAATCATCGTTGGCGTTCTGACAGCAGTTGTCATCTTTGGTGGAATCAAAAGCATCGCAAGGGTCTGTGAACGACTGGTTCCGTTTATGGCACTTTTCTATGTGCTTGGCTGTATCGTGATTCTTGGAATTAATTATGACTATATCATTCCTGCAATCACAACTATCTGTCGCCTGGCATTCCAACCGGGAGCAGCAGCCGGCGGTCTGGTAGGAAGCGGTATCATGCTGGCGATGCGTTACGGAGTTGCCCGTGGACTGTTTTCCAATGAATCCGGTATGGGTTCTGCACCGATTGCCGCAGCGGCAGCACAGACGCGAAACCCTGTACGCCAGGCACTGGTATCCTCCACCGGAACTTTCTGGGATACTGTAGTCGTATGTCTGATGACCGGTCTGGTACTGGTTTCTACGATTATGAAAAACCCGGCTATCAATGCCAATGAGATCACCGATGGTGGTGTACTGACCTCCCTTGCCTTCGATCAGATTCCGGTCATCGGGCCTTTGATCCTTGTCGTTGGAATCATTTCCTTCGCATTCTCTACGATCCTTGGATGGGCATATTATGGGGAACGTTGCGTGGAATACTTTGCAGGGAAAAAGGGACTGATTCCTTATCGTGTGTTATATATCGCCGTAGCTGTGATCGCCCCGGTAGTAGCCCTTGATGTAGTATGGGACATCGCCGATATCCTGAACGCCCTGATGGCAATCCCGAACCTGATCGCCGTACTGCTCCTTTCCCCGGTTATTGTGAAAGAAACGAAAAAATACCTGGATAATTTGGACGCGAAAGATGATACGGAGATTCCGGTGATTAAAAAATAGCAAAAGATGATGATGAGTAAATAAGAGAGCATATACCGATTATTTTGTCGTGGTGTATGCTCGTTTTTTGGCTTGTATGATGGAGATTGTCGCTTAACTATAAAATAATAATATTAGTCTGTAAAACAGTGCCGGGGTATCAACTTGTTATTTGGCCTGTTAGATGGTAAAATCAAAGTACATTGGAGCAGAGTATCTTCCGTTCCAGTAGTATAGCTTCGGAAAGGAGCATGAAAAAATAGCAATAGTGTTGAAGCTTCCTGTTGGCAGACGGTTTAAATTCTTACTGGAAAGTAAGTTTGCGGAATTAGTTCACAGAACTGCCTGAGAGCCATATACTTGATATGTTAGAAGATATCTACAAATAAAGTCCAATGAATTCCCATTGATGAAACATCTCAAAAGAGCTATACTATAATAGAACACGCTGCTAAAACTTCCTTAAGTGAAGGCAACAATAGTTTTTTACAATTTTTTTATAATGGAGAACAAAATGAAAACTACAAATCAACAACCGGCAACTGTACGAACATCCCCAAGATGGAAGCAGCCACTGATATCGACAGGCTGCGTACTTTTCGCATCGTTACTGATGTCTGTCAACATCAAATCTTTCGTCCGGGCGGGAAATCTGATTCCGGGAGGATTTACCGGTTTATCACTTTTGTTACAGCGTACGGCGGAAACATTTTTCGGAATTTCATTGCCATATTCGGTGATCAATATTGCATTGAATGCGATACCGGCGATCATCGGTTTTCGGATGATCGGGAAAAAGTTTACCTCATATACGGTACTGATGATCGTACTGAACTCTTTTCTGGTCGATCTGATCCCGATAACGCCGATTACATATGATCCGCTTCTGGTGTCTGTATTTGGCGGGATTCTGAACGGAACAGCAATCTCGATTGCTTTGTTCGGAAAAGCTTCCAGCGGTGGAACGGATTTTATTGCGGTTTATCTTTCCTCCAGATTGCATAAACCGTCCTGGAATTTTGTTTTTGGTATCAATGTGGTGATACTTACGACCGCAGGTTTTCTGTTTGGATTTGAAGCTGCGATGTATTCCATCATTTTCCAGTTCGTTTCCACACAGACGATCAACACACTTCACAGAAAAGATCAAAAAGCAACCATGTTCATCGTCACCCGTCACGGAGCAATGCTGGAGCAGAAGATTATGGAATGTACCAGGCATGGAATCACACATCTTGCCGTTCAGGGCTGCTATCTGAAAGAGGACAAAGACATGCTGTACACAGTACTGGGAGAAGATGAGGTGAAAGAAGTGACTGCACTGGTTCACAGCCTGGATCCGGAAGCATTTATCAACATTGTCAAATCCGAGGGAATCGCTGGAAGATTTTATGAGGAACCGTTAGAATAAAAGAATAACAAGAACTTTGAATAGTTACAGAACAGTTATCAAAAATGCTCCTGGGATTCCAGGAGCATTTTTAAAAGAAATTATTTACTCAGTCGAATTACATTCCAGCTGTGTTTCCCAAAGACGGTCTGTAATTTGCCATTTTCCAGTTTGGTAGCAGAAGAGGGTGTCGGAGCTACTGTGTTCGGAGCGGCTTCTGTATTAACCGCTTTCAGATCATCGTTGGTCAGAACGATATGTTCAGCTACTTTGTAACCTTCAAACTGTCTCAGGTCACAGCTGACTTCCATATCTTCTTCCAGGCTCTTATTCACAGCAAAGATTGTCAGAGTATCTTCTTCCTCATTCCAGATGCATACAGAATCCAGATACGGAGCTTCTCCGTAAGTTTTGCTTTCATATACCGGGGTGTGTACCTGGGTGTTCAGAACAGTACCTCTTCCGTATACACTTGCGTGGAAATACGGATAGAAAATAGTCTGTCTCCATGCACCGGTGTCAGAAGTCATGATCGGTGCGATAACATTGACCAGCTGTGCCAGGCAGGCAATTTTTACACGATCTGCATGGCGAAGAAGTGTAATCAGCATACTTCCGACTAACAGGGCATCTTCAAAATTGTAGATATCTTCCAGCTGATGGGGTGCCTGGATCCATTTTTCCAGTTTTTCATCTGCTTCGTTGCTGTGATACCAGACATTCCACTCATCGAAGGACAGGTTAATATTCTTTTTGCCGTGTTTCTTTGCTTTGACAGCATCGCAGATACTTACGACACCTGAGATAAAATCATCCATTCCTTTGGAACTTGCCAGAAAATCAGGGGTATCGTCATCACGGTTTCCATAGTACTGATGCAGGGACATATAATCAACCTCATCATAAGCCTCATCCAGAACGGTGTATTCCCAGGAACCGAAGGTTGGCATATCCAGATTGGAGCTTCCGCAGGCTACGGTCTCGATCGTAGGATCCATGAATTTCATCAGACGGGAAGTCTCAGCTGCGATTCTTCCGTATTCTGTAGCCGTTTTATGGCCCATCTGCCACGGACCATCCATTTCATTTCCCAGACACCATACTTTGATATCGTGCGGATCTTTGTAACCGTGTTCTTTTCGCAGATCACTGTAGTAAGTGCCGCCTTTGAAGTTACAGTATTCCAGAAGATTCTTGGCATCTTCCGGTCCGCGGGTTCCCAAATTGACAGCCATCATGATATCACTTCCTGCTTTTTTTGACCAGTCGGCGAATTCATTTAATCCGAACTGATTGGTTTCGATCACACCCCAGGCAAGCTCCGGTCTGGATGGCCGTTTGTCTTTTGGTCCTACGCTGTCTTCCCAGCGGAAACCGGATACAAAGTTACCGCCCGGATAACGAACAATCGGAACCTGCAGTTCTTTGACCAGATCCAGGGTATCTTTCCGAAATCCCTGTGCATCGGAGTTCGGGTTGCCTTCCTGATAGATTCCTTCGTACACGGCTCTTCCCAGATGTTCAATAAAAGAACCGAAGATCCTTTTGTCTACCGCTCCGGTGAGGAAATATTTGTCTACAATAATTTCAGCTTTTTTCATTGTAAAAACCTCCTGTGGTTATATAATGTGCTCTCGACATGTATTGTCTGTACTGTTTATGATTGTAACAGAACATTGGAAGAATACCAGATGTTTTTGTCCGAAGTAATTGACTTTTTTTCCGGTGTCAGGTATGCTTTTTGTAGAAAATACGAGAGGGTGATGAAGTAATGATTTCAGATATTTCCATACAGTTTTGCGAATACAACCGCTCCAACCCGGATGCTGACCGGATCTACCGTCCACAGGGGAGCGGCGATTATTTGTTTTTATTGCTGAAAACTCCGATGAAAGTTTATCAGGAGAATGGTATACTGATTACCGGAGAAAATGCCTGCATCCTGTACACACCAGGACAGATGCAGCACTATCAGGCAGTACAGAAGTTCCGGAACAGTTATCTTCATTTTGTTGCACAGGAGAATCCGGCAGAATATTTTCAGCTTCCGCAAAACCAGATATTTTATCCGCAAAATCCGGAAGAAATAGAAGAAATCATCCGCAAGCTGCAGCAGGAATACATCACCCGCGGTTCTCATACGGAAGCAATGCAGAGTGCACTGATCTGCCAGCTTCTGGTCACGGCAGCCCGTGGACTTGAAAAAGGGCAGCGACATAACCCAGAAGAAGAAGGGTTGTACCGGGATTTTCAGGCACTTCGCATGGAGATGCTCCGCCATTATGAAAAACACTGGACAACCGAACAACTCTGCAATCAGATAAACCTGGAAAAAAGTCAGTTCTACGCTTATTACCGGCAGTTTTTTCACAGTACCCCACACAACGACCTGCTACAGGTCCGTCTTGACAAGGCCAAAAATCTACTGACAAATGAAGCGCTGCCGATCCAACAAGTGGCTCTTTCCTGCGGATTTCGAAACATGTCTCATTTCAGCCGATATTTTAAACAGCAGTGCGGTTGTTCGCCAAAAGACTGGATCTCCAGCGTTTCTCCTCAATGAAAAATCACTGTTTACCGATAACAATAATCGAAAGACCAGTGGATCATTTTATAAGGCAACGTCACACAAACCGCACAATATATGGTACAATGTAAAAAAGGAATTCTGTATATCATTCTATTTGCTATAATCAGAAGAAAGGAGACTACGCTTATGAAAAGAAAATGGCTTTTTGCTTCACTGCTCCTCACAGCAGCATTGACCATGACATCCTGTTCTTTCAAACTTCCGGTCGAATTACCCTTCAAGATTCCATTCATTACTGCAGATAGAAACACCAAACAAAACGACGAGGATCCATCTGACCCGAAAAAAAACACTGATCCGATAATAACGGACGAACCTGAAGTTCCTGAAAATGTCGACACCACAGAAAGCACTCAATCAGATAATGATCATGGATCCCATACACCTGATGAGGCAGATCCTTCTCCGTCACAACCAGATAAAGACCCTGTTGATGCGCCGTCCGGTCAGGAGAATTCTGTGGACATACCAGTTCTCATGGGAGGTGCTCTTCCTTATACCGGTATGATTTCTCTTATAAATGAAAATTATGAAGACGGGACTCACCGATATGACGATATGTTAGAAGACGGGATGTCTTGCATCGTTGACTATTGCTATGTCAACCCGGAAGATCTTCCAGACACTCCGGAGGCATACGCAACCCTTGCAGCAGAAAAACTGACCGACGGTGGCATATATAACATTCTTTCCGTTTACCAGGACGATGGTTATACTGAGAGTCTTTCCTATCCGGTGTATATTGTTTCCTTTACCAGCGGAAACAACGAGGATACCAATTTCTGGCTGGCATTTATGGTTATACGGGATGGATATACGTACCTGTATGCTCCCAGCGTATCCTGCAATGCGGATTATACCGCGGAAGAGCTCGGACAAGATCTTTTCCCACGTCTGTTTTTTTCCGATTCGATGGACAACTGATGCTATGAAAAAGCACCTGACTGTTATATGTTACTGTTATGTACCGTGGCAATACTTTTCTTCGAGAGCAGATGGCTTTTCCCACACAAATATGTTACACTTAACCCTGTAGTAATATTAACTGGGAGGTAGAAAAACTATGACTGAGCAGGAGAGAATGAAACAGGGGTATGTATGGCAGGATGATGATGAAAATATGAGTCTGCAGGCTCACACAAAAGCACTGGTAAGAGAATTCAACAGTATGCCACCGGAAGATATGGAAGGAAGAGAAGCACTTCTTCACGATATTTTCGGAAAAGTAGGAAAAAATGTATGGATCACTCCACCGCTTACAGCAGCTGTTGGAAAATATGTATCCATCGGAGACGGCACCTATTCTAATATGAATCTGACACTGATCGATGACTGGAAGATCACCATCGGAAAAAATGTGTTGATCGGACCGAATGTAACCTTGTGTACCACCGGACATCCCATTGATCCGGAACACCGGGGAGACGGAATGTATTCATTCCCAATCACCATTGGTGATAATGTATGGCTGGGAGCCAATGTTGTCGTTCTTCCGGATGTAACTATCGGAGAAAATTCCGTGATCGGTGCCGGTTCTATCGTAACAAAAGACATTCCGGCAAACTGTATTGCTTTTGGAAGTCCATGCAAGGTATATCGTGAGATCAATGAGCACGATAAAGAATACTATTTTAAAAACCATCGTTTTGATGAGCAGCCATAACGAGATAAAATATGCTTCGCGAATTTATACGATTGGTATAAATTCTGTGCATCGCGAGGTGTGTTACCGGGAATGGAGTGAACAGTAACACTTTGGCTTGCTGCCCGTGTAAATAACAGGAAAGCCTTGACAAACACTGTCTTTGCAGTTAAAATATTTTATGTTTTATAAAGTATACGACCTGGAGGGGGAAGAGTAAAAGCGGTATCGTTCTTTCAGAGAGCTGTCGGTTGGTGCGAGTCAGCAGAAGAGAGCTTTGAACTGGCCCCGGAGTCCTTTTTCCGAAACATTTTCATAATTTATAGAAGATGCAAGTAAGAAAAAGCGGGAGTTCCCGTTACAGAATCCATAAGTGCATGAGGCTTATGCTTCATGAAGTAGAGTGGTACCACGGAAATAAAGTCCTTTCGTCTCTAGTTGAAAAACAGAAACAAAAGGACTTTTTATATTTCAAGCAATACCTAGGAGGAAGAAACCATGACAGTACCTTATAATCATAGGGCAGTAGAAAAAAAATGGCATGATATCTGGGAAGAACACCCGGTGAATGTGGATGATGGCAAAAAGCCAAAATATTATTGTCTGGACATGTTTCCATATCCGTCAGGAAATGGTCTTCATGTCGGACACTGGAGAGGATATGTAATTTCTGATGTATGGAGCCGCTACAAATTATTGAACGGTTACTATATCATTCACCCGATGGGATGGGATGCTTTCGGTCTGCCGGCTGAAAACTATGCAATCAAAATGGGTGTACATCCTGCAAAATCAACCGCAGACAACGTAGCAAATATCAAACGGCAGATCAACGAGATCGCAGCTTTATATGACTGGGATCGCGAAGTAAACACCACAGATCCTGAGTTCTACAAATGGACCCAGTGGATCTTTGTAAAGATGTTTAAAGAAGGTCTGGCTTACGAAAAAGAATTCCCGATCAACTGGTGTCCG